>NZ_JAUBOQ010000025.1:60840-107318 GCF_036700325.1 Microcoleus sp. Z1_B2 | reverse complement strand
CCGACGCCAACACCAACGCCGACAACTGGCACTCCGACGCCAACACCAACGCCGACAACTGGCACTCCGACGCCAACACCAACGCCGACAACTGGCACTCCGACGCCAACGCCAACGCCGACAACTGGCACTCCGACGCCAACGCCAGTCACTACAGGAACAGGCAACCCAAACATATTCCCGATCGGATTACCGAGCTCTAACGAAACTCCCTTGGGAATAACGGACTCTAATGCTCGGCATGAGGGGGAAGCGGATGACCACCCAGTATTCACCAACGAACTCGCCGCTCTGAAAATACCTGGTTTTGTCGGCCCTAATGCGTGGGGAGACTACGACAATGACGGCGATTTGGATCTGTTGGTGATGGAAGGAGGTAGTTCAAACTCATTTTCTTTTCCCCGATCGCAATACATCCCGAAAGTGTACAGCAACGAAGGTGATCAAGGCTTTAAACCAATTGATATAGGGCTGCCTCCCGTTTATGGAGGTGTGATTCAGGAAAATGGGAAGAATCATGATTCCAAACCTTCTGCTACCTGGGGAGACAGCGACAATGATGGCGATCTCGATATCTTGCTCACAGGCGTACAAGACAACTCCACCCCCGGTTCGCCCTACACCCCCATCACCAGCCTGTACCGGAACCCAAGGATTGATAATTTCCCGTCTCCTTTCCAAACTGAGCCGATCGACCTCGATAAATTTGATCTAGACAAAAATGTAAAGCTGCCTGGTATTTTCCAAGGTTCGGCGGCTTGGGGAGACTACAACAACGATGGCAGACCGGATCTCGTACTCACCGGCGACACGGGCGCAGGCGGCTACATCGCCAAAGTATTCCGCAACGAGGGCAGAAACTTTGAGGAGGAGACTGGGGCTAGCTTGCCGGGTGTTATTGGCAATGCGGCCTGGGGAGACTACAACAACGATGGCAAAATCGATATTTTGCTGGCAGGCGATACCGGTTTAAAAAGCGACAACGGTTCAGCAATTTACGTCGCAAAGTTGTATCGCAACACTGGCAATGGCTTTACTCAAGAGAGCAATTCACTGCTGCAAGATCCAAATTCCAACGAAGCTATTACTTACGGTGCATGGGGAGACTACGACAATGATGGCAAACTAGATATCTTGCTTACACCTGGACTATATAAGTTCGGTCCTACCAGAGTGATCCGAAACAATAGCAATGGGGATACTACTAGCTTTCAATCTTACACATTGGGGTTTTATGCTACGAGTCCTGGTGCTTGGGGAGACTACGACAACAATGGTAAGCTGGATATCCTGCTGACAGAATTGGGTACTTCGGGTGAGATCGCCAAAGTTTACGAACAAAATGATTCTGGCACCAATTTTGAACTCCTCAAGGATGCAGGGCTGCCTGATAATGTTGCCAGCCCGAGTTCTTGGGGAGACTATGACGAGGACGGCAGACTAGATATTGCACTCACGACAAAAGATAATTCACCTAGCAGTGGCAGCTTTGTCAAAATCTACCGCAACAACACCCCTGATGCGAACACGCCACCTTCTGCACCTCAAGTTTTAAATTCTCCTCATCCTCTGATTACTCAGGAAGGAGTTATCTTAAGTTTGCCCCAAGGATGGGGGAATCCGATCGACGATCAAACTCCAAATCAGGGTTTAAGCTACAATCTGCGAGTTTGGACTACTCGTCCCAATCCCACTCCCGGTGGCGACCCTATTAAAGAGTACATTGTTGGCCCAATGTCCAGTGATGACGGGACTCGGCAAGTAGTGCAGTTGGGAAATGTCCATCAAGGCAACCCCAACAGCCCCAGCAATTCCTACTGGCCTAATTGGCTGTTAAAACCAGATTACTTAATCCCTGGACAAACTTATAACTGGAGTGTACAGGCGATCGACGGTGCTTGGGCGGGTTCACCTTTTTCCGAAGTAAAAAGTTTTGTTGCCCCCGATATCAAACCAACCCTCACTATCACTGCTACAGATCCTTATGCGGCTGAAACACGTTGGGATGAACCCCCGAATCCGGGAAAATTCACCATTACCCGTACTGGTGGCAACCTAGCTAATGATTTGAATGTCCGCTACAAGTTCGATAATCTATTCGATAATCAACACTACCTACGGATACCGGGTACTGCTATACCTGGTATCGGTTACGAATTGTTTTCCGACTCCGAGCCCCGTCAGCAGTTACCCTACGCTGGCGATTACGGCTATGTCACCATTCCAGCCGGTAAACGCAGTGTCAACATGGTTGTCGATGTCCGCAATGACAGCCTAGTAGAAGGCAACGAAGCAGTGTTTATCAGCTTACAGACTCCCGACCCCCAAAAGATAGGCGAGCCCTATAGTGCTACTGTGACGATCGCGGACAACGACCCCAACAACCCGCCTGTCATCAATTACGGCCCCGATACAACCCCTTGGCATCACGGGTCCATAGTAAGCAATATCCCCTTCACATTCGAGTACCAATTTCCGCAGAACACGTTCACAGACCCCGATCAAGGTGACACGCTTACCTACACAGCAACTCTGATGGACGGCAGTCCCCTGCCAAGTTGGCTCACATTCAATCCAGATACCCGTACACTCAGTGGCACAAGTCCTGAACCGCAGGAATTCAGGATTAAGTTAACAGCAACAGACAGGGCGGGTCTTAGTGTCAGCGACGACGAGACGGGTCCATATACGGGTGACCCGATGGACCCATATGGGGGTAAGGGTATGTTGCTGCAATTTAGCAGCACGGGCGTAGTTATCGACGGTTATATCTCCGGTGCAACCCTCTTCCTCGATGCCAACAAAAACGGCGTCCTCGATACCAACGAACCATCCACCACAACCGATTCAGGCGGTAAATTCAATCTCAATATCCCCTTCGAGACATTCGACACCAACAAAAACGGAGAAATCGACCCATCAGAAGGCAATCTAGTAGCCACAGGAGGCATTGACACCGCCACCGGCTTACCCCTAGAAACACCAGTCACCGCACCCCCAGATTCTAGTGTAGTCACCCTCCTAACCAGCTTAGTCGCCGACTTAACTGACAAAGGAATTGCACAAGAAGAAGCCCAATCCTTAGTCAAAGCCGCCCTTTCTCTCCCCGCTGACGTTGACCTAACTAGCTTAGATCCAATCTTAGCGACCAACAACGACCAACCGGGCGGAGTCCAAGTCTTATCCGCAATGGTGAAAGTCCAAAACTTCATCACCCAAACCAGCGGTTTGATTGACGGTGCTTCCAGTGCAGTCAATACTGATATTGTCAAGGCTGTTGTCAGTTCAATTACGAATCAAATTCAATCCGGTACAGTCTTAAACCTCAGCAATGCCGCAGCTTTAGAACCAATCATTCAGCAAGCAGCCGCGAAAATCCAGCAAATAGACCCCAGTTTCAACTCTCAACAAATCAGCCAAATTACATCGCAATCCGCGACAGTAATGGCAACAGCCAATCAACGCATTGATGCGGCTGTCTCCAACCCAACAGCAACATCAATTCCTGAATCACTTGCCCGCCTCCAACAAGTAGCCTTGGGCCCAACTACTCAAGACTTCAAAGAAGTTGGTACGGGAAATAAACCAATTTCCCAGGTAGTTGCTGACAATACTGGTACTGCTTTAGATAGCAGAATTGAAGCTGTAGTATTACCTGTTGGGATTGCAACTCCTGTTGTCAGCGGCGATGCTGATTTGGGCAGCAATTCCCCGGATGCAATTCTCGGTACTAATGGCGACGATATCCTGACTGGCGACAGCGGGAATAATGTGTTGATGGGCATGAGGGGCAATGATTCCCTCGATGGAGTTCTGGGGAATGACACTATTTTCGGTGGCAAAGGTAGCGATACAATCCTCGGAAGTGGCGGTGATGATGCCTTATTTGGCAACCGTGGTGCTGACATCTTGAATGGCGATGATGGTAATGATATTCTTTACGGAGGTAAGGGAGATGATTTACTGTCGGGCGGTTTGGGAATTGATACTTTGGTAGGAGGAATGGGAGTAGATAAGTTCCTACTCTCTACCAATTCCGGTACTGATACGATTACTGATTTTGAAGTCGGTCAAGACTTGTTAGTATTGGGTAACGGGTTGAGTTTCTCGCAATTGGCTATTGCTCAAGATAGCGGTTCGACTTTAATCCGGTTTGCACAAACTGGGGAGATTTTAGCTTCTCTGGCTGGAGTTTCTGCTAGCAGTATTAGTGCTGCTAATTTCGGATTGATTTGAGAATTGGGCAGGGAAACGGCATTGCCCATTAGTGTCAACTTAAGCTTTTAGTCCGTTAGTCTTCTCGCTCATCCGTCAGTCCGCCAGGGGTTGAAACCCCTGTCTAATAGCTAAAGTCCTCGCTATGAGGACTAATGAGTTCTTCAGTCCTCTTCAGAGGACTTTAGCTTTGAGACAGGGAATAAATTCCCTGTCGGACTATCGGTTTTACCTTAAGTTGACACCAATTGCGCTGTTGCCGTGTCCTCAATTGCCGTGTTATCGATCGTTATATCCGATCGCCCAATCGGGCAATTTCATCATCCAATCCGGTTGATTTTACCCATTACCCGAAATCAGGATACGGCTGTGCCTTGTCCCTACAATCGATCGCGTGATGCTTAAATCCGAGCGAGGAAAATTGATTATTTTAGGGTAGGGAAACGGCAATGCCGTGTCCTCCGTTGCCTTCAATCCGCGCAGGGGGATTTTGTCTGTGTAGACGCGGTTTCAACCGCCGAGTATCTGTATAAAATGCGGATTTAATCTAACATTCCAAATCAGCACCGCTGATATCGCATTCCCGGTAACTGCGAAACTAATCCCAACAATTCCAACTGCAAAAGTATACTAGAAACTGTTCCCGCTTCTAATCCAGACACTTCCACAATTACATCAAAAGAAATCGGCCCAGATACGATCGCACTTAACACCTTAGCCAATTCTGGCTCCAACAGCGGCCCTTGCTTCTCAACCGTCGGATTTGGAGGAAATAGCGACAACTGCTCGGCTCTATCCAATTTTGGCATAGCTCCGAGCATTTCCAACAACCTGTCTTCGCTTAAGTGTCGATCGCTACTCGGCAGAATCGGATGAGCACCTTTACTCAGCAACTCCAAACACCCAAAGGAACGCTCATCATCCAATCTTGCTGTCAAAACATACACATCCCGACAAAAATCATTCGCTTGATAAGCAGTAATTAAAGCACCAGATTTATGCGGAGCTTCTATCACGATTGTAGCGCGACTTAAGCCAGCAATTATGCGATTTCGGCGCGGAAAATTAGTTTTATTCGGTTGAGTCCCCGCCGGATATTCACTAATTACCAATCCCTGCTGCAAAATGCGATCGCACAACCTCTCATTTTGTTTAGGATATACAATATCTACCCCCGTCCCCACCACTGCGAAAGTCCTTCCTCCCGCCTCCAAACAGCCTGTATGAGCCTCTGTATCAATGCCCGCCGCCAATCCCGAAACCACAGTAAAACCGCTTCTAGCTAAAGCCGTACTAATTTTGCGAGTCCACCTTCTGCCGTATTCCGTTGGGCTGCGAGTACCAACCATTGCCACCGTCGGCGTAATTCCTTGATTCTCTTTGCGATCGACATTACCGCGATAATACAACACTGGTGGCGGATTGGGAATTTCCAATAATAAGCGGGGATAATCTGAATCGGCGGGCGTCCAAAAACTGGGATTTTTTATAAGATGTTTTTCGAGAAATTCTTCAGGATTGAGTTTAGTTCGTTCTTGGGAAATTGTTTCAATTATCTGCTTACCAAACCCTTCGACTCGCATGAAATCTACTGGTTTTGCCGTCCAAGCTTCTGCCAAACTATTGAAATTTTGGTGCAATCTTTGCAACAAAATCGGCCCGATACCGTTAATTTGCGACCATGCCAACCAGTAAGCGCGTTCTTCTACCAAGGAGTTACCCTCAACTTATATGAAAATAATTTTATCATTTTTGGTTGAATATATAGAAATCCTAAATCATTTGTAAATTTCTTACTCCCTCCCCGAACCCGCGGGGAGGGTTGGGGTGGGGCAAAAAAATACTACTCCTGCAAAGATTGCTATAAATATTTTTTACGAACCGCGAAGGCGCTAAGAAGGCGAAGGGAATTAAGAGGGAGGTTGACAATTACTGGCTAAGGATCGCGAATTAAATAACTTACAATTTTAATTGTTATTGTGGGATGGGCTCTTATAGCCCGTCCACTCATGACGGGCTCTTATAGCCCATCCCACTTTCAAGAGTGGAAGTTATTTAATTCTCATTCCTAAGCTTTCCAATCAACGAAACGCACGTAAATATAACCAATAATTTCTCCGATCACAGTCCGAAAACCTTCGCTCGATTTCCACCATTCTTGGGGATTGTAATCTTGCGGTTCAGCAGCTATAATCCCGACTTTAATGTCAGGATTCAGCACTTCTTTGAAAATAATCCAACTTCTGCGGGCGTGAGGGCCAAAAGAATAAAGATTAATTGACTCAACTTTTATGGCAGAAGCACCTAGCCAATCCTGAAGTGCGATCGCAGAAGCAGCAGTGCGGTGTTTGAGAACACTCGCTGCTGGTACTGCTACTACTTTGTTTTTATCAAATCCTAGCGCAATACAAGTCGCGGCAGCTAGTTCGGCATAATTTTTATATTCAGCAAGATAGTAGCCTTTACTTAAAGGAACTCCTGTGGTAACTAATTGGCGGTATTCGCCTTTTTTGAATTCGGCGATCGCACTTTGGATCGCATAATCGGGCAACCAGCCTTCGACAACCAAAACATCTGCTTTAATCGGCGCATTTACCGCCAAAAATGGATGGATATTTGTGAGAATTAAGATCATTGCAATTATTAATCCCATCAGAGCAATTACCCAACCTTCCTTGGTAACTGCCCACATTTCTCGGCGGCGGATTAGACGAATTCTCATTTTAACTAGCTCTAGATGTTTTAGGCTATGGAGGCAGATTCGGCGAGACTGAGAAAGAGGGAAATAGTGGGAAAGTGATAGAATTTCCCAATGCCCCATGCCCCATTCCCAATGCCCCATTCCCAAATTATTGGTGTTTCAGATACTCAAAAACGCTTTTATCCCCGATATCCTGCGGCATTGGTTGAAAAAACTTACGCACAGCAAAGATGATAAACAAAGCCGCCCAAACAGCCAGCAAAAATTGTTCATTTTCGGCTGACAAAAATCCGAAAATATGTCCTAAAATTAACAGAGGGACTCCCGGAGTCAAAAACTTAGTTTCGAGGCGATTAAAGCAGAATGCTTCCTTAAAATAAATGCCATTTAAGGCTGCAAAAGTAAAGCCAATTCCCCACAATGTGGCGGGATGTTCGTACACTGCTAAAGCTAGAGGTTGGCTGCTTTGTAGGGCGACAAACAATGCTGCCGCGCCGCCGATCGCCCAAAACGCCTGTAGTGTGCGGTGCAGCGCAATCATGTAAATGTGAATAGTTGCCAAGCTGACGCCTAAAGCTATCCAGAAACAAGCAAAAACAGGCGTTACAGCTTGGATTGCCATCGGGTTGTCGCCCTGTTGCAGCACCAGAGTAGTGCCGATCGCAAAACACAGCGCCGCCACCCCCAATCCGGCGCGGTAAATCAACACTCCCGTGCGATCGTTTTGAGTAATCGTAAACTCGCCGAATTGTCCTTGATAGACTGGCGATTCATCAGGTGATTTCAGTAGTTGCATTACAGCTTCCTCCTATCAGACACAATGTACTTCTGCCAAGATATACTTTATTGATAAACCGAGCCAGCGAGACCGAGCGATGCCTAAATTTAACAAGCCTAAACTTAACCAGCCTAAAGTTAACAAATCTAAAGTTAACAAATCTAAAGTGGACGATCGCCCAGAGCAAAGCCAATCCCTTCCTTCACAATCCGAACTTCCTCCAGTTCAGCTTGATGAAACCATTGTAGCAGGCAGAAGACCCAAACCGGTCAACGACTTTCAGAGGCTGCTGGAGGAATTATCCGAATTGAGAGCGGGGTTCGATCCAGAAATGTTAGCGCATCTCGATGAAAATCTCCCATTTAATACCAAGCAATTTGAAACTAAAATCAGTAAAATTTTGGGGTCAAAAAATATTGATTTCAGCCTAAAAAATTCCGTCAAATATCTAGAGTACATCAAGCAAAATATTCAACTACCCTGCCACGTTACCGGCATAGAAGAGTTTGAATGGGAAGAAGAATATACAATGGGTTCGGGCAGCAAAAAAGAATATGCACGGCTCAAAAAAACTCAACCTTCTTATACTGATAGATTCACAATTAATCGGTTGGAGGATTTGGTGCTTCAGGAAGAAGGCATATTTGTGGAAGTGCAGCGCGTCGGCGATCGCCAAAAGTTTATGTTGCCTTTATCAGAGTTAGAATCAGTTGATGTAACCTCCCGAAACAATCAGTTATTAGATGATTATGCCGTGTGGTTTATCAATTATTAAGGAAGAGTGGAAAAGTGGAAAACTGGAGGAGGGGAAGAGGGGAAGAGGGGAAGAGTGGGGATGGGAAAAATCTCCCTTCTTCCTTCTTCCGGACATCCGTTACAGAATCCGTTGCCGAACTTCCTTCTTCCTTCTTCCGGACATCCGTTACATCCGTTACAGAATCCGTTGCCGAACTTCCTTCTTAATTAAATAGAAGCCGGCAAGTGCGATCGCGAAACCAAAGCCAAAGCTTCAACCAAACTGCGAACAGCCGCAATCATCGCCACTTCGCTATTAAGTTGGCTAACAGCAGAACCGACACCAACACCCGCAGCACCGGCTCCAATAGCGAGGGGTGCGGTGACGCTGGAGATACCGGAAGCGCAGAGTACGGGGACGGATACGGCGCGGGAAATTTCAAAGGCTGCAGCCAAAGTAGGCGCTGCTTTTTCAATTAATCCCAAGGTGCCGGCGTGAATTGGTTGAGCACTGGTGCCACCTTCTGTTTGGATGATATTAGCCCCAGCTTTGACTAATTCAATTGCTAATTGCACTTGTTTGTCGAGTGTCAAAATGTGGGGAACTGTCACAGAAAGAGTGATGTTTGGAAATAGCGATCGAGTTTCGCGAGTCAACTGCAAAACTTCCTCAGCTTCAAAGCGGCGGCCTTCTGCGTAGAAAGCATCAAAGTTACCAATTTCAATCAAATCAGCGCCGGCTTCTACCGCAGGCACAAACTTTTCCGGTTCCACCGCCGATACACAAATTGGCAAATTTGTCAACTGTTTTGCCATCAATACCAAATCGCGATCGGCAGCAATATCGACAAAGGAAGCACCGCCGAGATCCGCTGCTTTGACGACAGCAGCAACGTTGGCGGCATCAAAATTATTTAAACCGCTGATAATTTTCAGGGCGCGACCTTGCTCAAAAGCGCGCTGCAATTTAGAATTTACACTCATCGTTAGTTTTCCAACTCAAAAAATTTCTTAGACTCATTTTGACACGAATTAGAACAATTTTTGATTTTTAATTCTTAATTTTTAATTACTACGCGGCTGGCGAAATTTGTAAACATCTTTGATAACTTGTGCCCAGCCGTCAGAGAGAGATTCGAGAATACGAGAGCCCTTTTCTTTCGTCGCCACCGTCGCATCGCCCAACACACCGCTTTCAGTCAACTCTCGCGTCAGCCAAGCAAAAGGCAAATTCCCTTCCATACTCAGCAAACTGTCTTTTGGTAAACCCTGCGGGTACTCGCAAACGGCCAGTTCCATTTTCACCTGTTCGGGCAAAATTGCCAACATCAAACTCGTTTCTGCATCACCCGCGTGAATCCCAAACTCCAACTCCTTGGCAGTTAATAATTCAGCAGCCACATTAGGAACCCGCCAAACAAACAGCGGAAAAACAGAGAAATCCTGATATTTTTGATGAATATCCCGCGCCGCAATTTCCATCACCTGTGGCTGTCCGCCGTGACCATTCATTAACACTAATTTCCGAAAGCCAGCCTGATAAATACTGTCCGCAATTTCACTGATTACTGCTAAAAGTGTCTGAGCACTGAGCATAATTGTACCGGGAAAATGGCAGTGTTCGTTTGACTTACCATAGTACAAAGGTGGCAAAGCATAGGCGGGAATATTTGCCTCTAACTTTGCCAGGGCTTGGCCTGTAACTGCCGCGCTAATTGCCGCATCTACAATTAAAGGCAAATGGGGGCCGTGCTGTTCGATCGCACCTAGCGGCAGAATTATCACAGTATTTTCCTTATCCGGCATAGACTGAATTTCTCTCCAAGTCAGATATGGAAAAAAGCGCGATTCTGGAATGAAATTGTGCATAAGGCGGCGACAAGAGTAAAGGCAACTAAGGCAATCCACTAGCCTGAAAAATAAAAAGTAATTACCAAGATAGATAACTAATTTTGTCTCTGGGTAAATGCTATAATTTGTAGCAGATGGTTGAAGAGGGCGCTGATATACGCTCGCCAGCTCAGACCGAAAGACATAGAGACCACTAATTGATGGAAGCTTGGCACACCCCACAAACTAATTTAACCGACATTCCGATCGCCGATGAACTGTCGCGCCGCATCCCTCGATCACACGATCGAAAAGCAGAAAACCGAGCGCTGCAAACGCTGGCTCGACAATTGGCAACCTCACCGCACAGGCTGCTAAAAACACTCGTTGCGATCGCTCAAGATTTGTGCGACGCCGGAAGCGTCGGAGTCTGCTTGCTAGAAGAAAATGCAACTTCCGAACAAATATTTCGCTGGGAAGCCTTAGCGGGCGCGTGGGAAGCAGCAGAACATAAAAACACACCCCGCAAATTGCGTTTGTCGGGCACCGGGATCGATCGCCAAACTCCCCAGCTTTACTTTGCTCCCGAACAATATTTTACCGACTTACAACAGTTAGAATTGCCGATCGCCGAAGCGTTAGTCGTGCCACTGCAAGCAGAAAATCAATCGCTGGGGGCAATATGGATTGTATCTCACGAGGACGATCGCCAATTCGATGCCGAAGACTTGCGGATCGCGATCGCCTTAGCAGACTTTGCCGTTGCCGCCGTACAAATCGATCGCGCCCATCAAACCAAAGAAGCTTTGCGAGAAAGCGAAGAACGCTGGCAGCTAGCCTTGCAGGGCAACAACGACGGCATTTGGGATCAGAACCTGCAAACGAATTGCCAGATCCTGAGCGATCGGTGTTTAGAGATTTTGGAACGTCGGCCCGAAGAAGTCAAAAACTTCAGCCAATTTTTGAGCTACGTTCATCCCGATGATGTGGAGATCGTGCAAAGCAATTGGCAGCAGCACTTGCATCGAGAAACCTCACATTACTGCTGCGAGTACCGCATCCGTTGTGGGGACGGGCGCTACAAATGGGTTTTAGCCAGAGGGCGAGCAATTTGGGACGAGTCAGGCAATCCCGTGCGCGCCGTGGGTTCCCTCACAGATATCAGCGAGCGTAAACAAACAGAAATTGCCTTAAAACAAAGCGAAGAACGTTTGAGCATCGCCATCGAAGGCTCAGGCATGGCAACCTGGGATTTAGACGTGCGAACAAATCGAGTAATTTGGTCGGCGACCCATTTCAGCATTTTGGGCTGCCAACCGGTACCAGGCGGGGAAGCAAGCGCGGTTGTGTGGGAAAACTGCGTGCATCCAGACGACTTCAAGCAAGTCATGCAAGCAGCCAAAACAGCTCGGCAAACCCGATCGCTCTACTCCCCCGAATACCGGATCATCCGCGCCGACAACGGAGAAATCCGCTGGTTGAGCGCGTTCGGGCGCTATCTCTACGACGCAGCAGGCGAAGCAGTGCGGTTTATCGGAGTATTATTTGATGCTACCGATCGCAAAAAAGCCGAACTCGCCCTACAAGAAAGCGAACAAACCGTGCGGCGTCAACTTGTAGAGATAGAGTCGCTCTACCAAACAACTCCCGTGGGTTTAGCCGTTTTAGACACAGATTTGCGGTTCGTGCGGATCAACCAGCGGTTTGCCCAAATGAACGGCTTGGCAGTAGAAAGGCACATCGGCCATACCCTGCGCGAAATTGTCCCCGACTGGGCAGACACAGCCGAACCTTTGTTGGGACACCTTCTAGACACCGGAGAACCGATCCGGAATTATGAACTCACCGGTGCAACTAGGGATCAACCCACAGTTGTTCGCACTTGGCTCCAGAATTGGTGGCCGCTCAGAGACAGGGGCCCAGAGATTGTGGGGATTCATATCGTGGTACAGGAAATTACCGCTCGCAAAATGGCAGAACTCGCCTTGCAAGAAAGCTACAACCGTTTCCAATTAGCTACAAGGGCGATCGACGGCATGGTGTTTGAGTGGGATTTGGCAGCAAACTCAGTTTACCGTTCCCAGGGACTGTGCTCGATCGTCGGTGTCTACCCAGAGGATGCACCTGCAACACCAGAGTGGTGGAGAGAACGCATCCATCCGGTCGATTTGGCACGCATCCAAGCCGGGGGGCAATCAATCTTGAATATTCCCGATCGCTATGAAATCGAGTACCGAGTCCGGCACGAAGACGGGCGCTGGATCGATGTTTGGGAGCGCGGCTGTTCGATCCGCAACCAGCAAGGTGAAGCGACCAAAATAGTCGGCTTCACCAGCAACATTACCCAGCGTAAACAAGCAGAAGCAGCACTGTGCGATCGTGAAACCCACCTGCAGTTGATTCTCGACAGCGCCAAAGACTACGCCATCTTCACCATTGACACCGACGGACACATTACCAGTTGGAACGCAGGGGCCCAGAGATTGCTGGGCTATTCCGAAGCCCAAATCGTCGGGCAGCACGGACGCATCATCTTCACCCCAGAAGACTCAGCAGCCCGGATGCCGGAAGCAGAAATGCACAGCGCCCTGACTCAAGGAAAAGGAGAAAACGAGCGCTGGCACCTCCGCAAAGACGGCAGCCGCTTTTGGGGCAGCGGGCTGGTGATGCCCCTGCGCGACGCAGCAGGCGAGGTGCAAGGTTTCCTGAAAATTATGCAGGACAAAACCGAG
Organism: Microcoleus sp. Z1_B2; assembly: GCF_036700325.1. Classification (NCBI taxonomy): domain Bacteria; kingdom Bacillati; phylum Cyanobacteriota; class Cyanophyceae; order Oscillatoriales; family Microcoleaceae; genus Microcoleus; species Microcoleus sp. Z1_B2. Next base: position 94,327 of record NZ_JAUBOQ010000025.1, on the reverse strand, counting down.
CGCCGGCAAATAGAAGAAGCACTGCGGCACAGCGAAAATCTCTACCGCACCCTCGCCGATGGCGTCCCGGAATTAATGTGGATCAACACCGCCGACGGCAGGTTAGAGTTTTGCAACCAACACTGGAAAACCTATACGGGCATGAGGCCAGAATTGCCGATGCCTGCGCCGGTGCTGCAATTATTTCATCCTGATGATCTGCCAGCAGTTGTCGCCACGCGCACTCCTGCGATTGCAGCCGGGGAAGCCTACGAATTCGAGTGTCGGGTACGCAGGTTTGATGGTAATTACCGCTGGCATCTAGCGCGACTTGTACCCGTCAAAGACAGGAAGGGAAAGGTGGTGCAATGGGCTGGTATCGGCATTGATATTGACGATCGCAAACGAGCAGAAGAAAGCTTAGCAGAAAGCGACCGCCGCTTTCGCTTCCTCGCTGAGTCGCTGCCCCACCTGCTTTGGAACGTAAGTTCCGGCGGGGAAATTCGCTTTACCAATCAACAACAATGGTTGGAATATCTGGGAATGTCTTACGAGGAAGCCGCTCAAAGCAATTGGCAATACCTAGTCCCGCCCTCGGATTTGGCAGAATCTTGGGCCCGCTGGGAAGAATGTCTAATCAGCGGAGAAGTTTATCAAATTGAGCTGCGCCTGCGGCGGGCAGCAGACCAAATGGAACGCTGGCATTTGTCCCGCGCCGTGCCAATTCGCGACGCAGGGGGGCAGATTGTCGAGTGGATCGGCACAAACACCGATATTCACGATCGCAAACAAGCCCAACTCAACGAGCAGTTTCTCTCCGATCTCGAAGCCCGCTTGCGACAGCGCTTCAACCCCACAGAAATGTTGTGGGAAGCCATGAAAAGTCTGGGAGAATATTTAAAGGTCGATCGCTGCATCTGGCACGAAATCGATTTAGAAGCCGATCGGGCAATTGTCCACCAAGACTGGCACCAGTCCGACATTGCCAGCGCCGCCGGCACCTATCAAATCTCAGACTTTAAGACGCCAGAACTGAAAGCTCTGTCTATGGCAGGTCAAACCCTTGTCATCTCAGATATCGCTACTTACCCCCATACAGCGCATTTATTCGATAACTACGGTGCCGTTTGTATTCGCGCTTTGGTCGATGTTCCCTGCCTTCAGGAAGGGCGCTGGGTGGCTCTTTTGCTGGTGACATCAAGGGTGGTGCGGCACTGGCGGCCCGATGAAGTTTGGCTGATGCAAGAAGTGGTGGCTCGCCTCTGGACGGTGATCCTGCACGCGCGAGCTCTGCATGAGCTGCACGAAAGCGAGGCTCGGTTCCGCGCTCTAGCTGACAACATCGCTCAGTTGGCTTGGATGACAGATGCTGCTGGGGGGATTTTCTGGTATAACAAACGCTGGTTTGACTACACAGGCACCACCCTAGAAGAAATGCTAGGCTGGGGCTGGCAAAAGGTGCACCACCCGGAACACCTCGATGGCGTTGTGGAAAAATTTAGGCGCTGCATTGAAACAGGCGAACTCTGGGAAGATACTTTCCCCTTACGGGGCAAAGACGGATCGTACCGCTGGTTTCTCTCCCGCGCCGTGCCGATTCGCGACGAGCAAGGCCAGGTGCTGCGCTGGTGTGGCACTAACACCGATATTACCGATCGCAAAGTTGCAGAAGCAGAACGGGAAAGCCTTCTAGCACGGGAAAAGGCAGCGCGGGAAGAGGCAGAACAGGCTAACCGCGTCAAAGACGAATTTTTGGCTGTTTTGTCCCACGAATTGCGGACTCCCTTAAACCCGATTATGGGCTGGGCGAAGCTGCTGCAATCGAATCTTCTGACACCCCAAAAGCAGCGTTATGCCTTAGAGACGATCGAGCGCAACGCCAAACTGCAAACCCAGCTTATCGAAGATTTGCTCGACGTGTCGGGGATTCTGCAAGGCAAGGTTAGCTTGAATATTGCACCTGTGGATTTAGCCGAGGTCATCGGCGCTGCTATTGAAACGGTGCGTCTGGCGGCCCAAGTCAAGTCGATTCAAATCACCACTCAATTTGCACCGGATCTGGGCCCGGTGTTGGGCGATGCGGGCAGACTTCAGCAGGTAGTCTGGAATTTGCTGTCAAATGCCGTCAAGTTCACCCCGCCGTCGGGCAAAATCCAAGTCGTTCTCGATCGGGTGGACACCTTGGCCCAAATTACTGTAACTGATACGGGAAAAGGTATCGAACCTGATTTTCTGCCCTATGTATTCGACTACTTCCGGCAAGCTGACAGCTCGATGACGCGCAAGTTTGGCGGATTGGGTTTAGGATTGGCGATCGTCCGCCATCTCGTCGAACTCCACGGCGGCACGGTGAAATCCGACAGTCCCGGCGAAGGAAAAGGTGCAACCTTGACCGTCAGGATACCTCTGATGCCCGTGCAATCTCAGACAAGTCCTGCGGGAACTGCGGCGCCGGACCCATCCTTCAATTTAAGCGGTATCAGGGTGTTAGCGGTGGATGATGATGCCGATGCGCGAGATTTGGTGGTTTTTCTGCTTGAGGATTGTGGGGCAAGTGTTACAGCAGTTGCTAACGCCGCCGATGCTTTGGCGGTTTTAACCCAGTCTGTGCCGGATTTGCTGTTGAGCGATATTGGAATGCCCGATACTGACGGTTATATGTTGATGCGACAGGTTCGGGCTCTAGCGCCCGAAAAAGGGGGACGGATTCCGGCGATCGCCCTCACGGCTTATGCTGGAGAGATTGACTATCAGCAGGCCCTGGCTGCGGGGTTCCAGCGCCACATTTCTAAGCCTTTAGACCCCGACAAGTTGGTGCAGGCGATTGGGGAGGTACTCGAGCGATCGGGCAAAAACCTTATTTAAAGTGTTTTTGTGTCGGAAAAGTCTTTATTTAATGAACCGCGAAGACGCAAAGAACGCGAAGGAGGGAGGGAAGAAGATAGGAAGAAGTTAATAATCTCAATTCCGCTTATATCTGAGATATTGCACCATTTTTATGAACAGGCTTTCCGGCCTGTTCATAAAAATCTGATTGACAATGGTACAATATCTCAGATGTAACCAATTTAATCGTCGATCGATCGCGCATCATCTCCAATAAAAAAACCTCACAGATGGAGGTTTTTTGATGATTATTGGTGCTAGTCGGACAGGTTAAAACATCCTGTCCCTGCATGATGCCCACAGCACTAAGACTCAATTCTTAGCGGTAGTCACTTCGCACGGCAGGCTCGCGATCGCTGGTTGTAGTTGTATAGCGGACATTTTCTTCACGTTTGCGGGGAATCAAGCCCAACAAACCAGACAAACCTAACAATCCCAACCATCCCCAATCAAAATCGCGATCGTTCTCAGCATTGTAGACATCGGAGCGAGGAGTGGTGGTGGTTGTAGTGTTGTTAGTACCGCCAGTTGTATCTGTCTGAGCTGAAGCAGGCAGATGAGCTGGTGCTAGGGCTAACCCAGCAGCTATAATACCTGCACCGATTGCTTTGGATAAATCAGAACGTTTCATAATTCAAATGCTCTCTGTTGGCTAAAATCTTTAACTATCAAAACTATATCGATTGGCTTTTAAAGTTAAATCCATCTCTAGCGGTAAACATTGCTAAGTTCCACGTATAACTACAGATTGATATCAAATTTTTAGCAGGCGCACAAAATTAAAAATTGCTCGCAGAGGCACTCCGACACTAGAAATAGCGGGTCTGACCGAAAGCATCCAGGATACCCGCCACGTGATTCATTCCGAAAGCAGACTCAGGACCGGTGAAATAAAAAACCTATATCCGATGAAACTTGCCGAACGTATTTATCCGTAAGGTCAATGCTTCAATCTAAAACCTAAAATCTAAAATCTAAAATCGATTGACACCTCACCCGGTTGTGAGGCAGTGCGACAGTCTCGACAATAGACAAGGTGTTGTTGACAAAAAAAGGTAAACTCAGATATTGCACAGATAAGTGTTGGAACTCGATCGACGGAGATAGAAACTTTTGGGTATAGAGCTACGCAGCTACGTATTTCTAGACAACTTGCAGCCACAGCACGCAGCATACATCGGCACAGTCGCCGCCGGATTCTTGCCGCTGCCGGGGGATGCGTCGCTGTGGATAGAAATCTCGCCCGGTATCGAAATTAACCGAATTACCGATGTCGCCCTCAAATCTGCCTCCGTGCGCCCGGGAGTGCAGATAGTCGAACGCTTGTACGGCCTTCTGGAAGTACACTCGAGTCAGCAGGGGGAAACGCGGGCCGCAGGCAAAGCAATTCTAGAATTCATCGGACTCCGCAGAGAAGAAGGTATCAAACCGCGAGTGATTTCCAGTCAAATTATTCGCAATATTGACCCCCACCAAACACAATTAATTAACCGCACCCGCCGCGGACAGTTGCTGCTGGCGGGACAAACGCTTTACGTCTTAGAAGTAGAACCGGCGGCCTATGCAGCGCTGGCGGCCAATGAAGCAGAAAAAGGCGCATCTATTAACATCTTAGAGGTTCAGGCTGTAGGCAGTTTCGGACGGCTTTACCTCGGCGGCGCAGAACGAGATATTATAGCAGGTTCCCAGGCAGCAATTGCGGCGGTGGAAAACGTGACGGGTCGAGAAAATCCAGCAATTGTTGGTCGCAAGGAATAGCCGTTAAAGGAGATGTAATTATGGCAAATACACAGCATTTAGCGCTGTTAAAAAAAGGTGCAGTTAGTTGGATTGAATGGAGAAGTCTCAACCCAAATATAGAGCCGGATCTCAGCGAAGCTAACCTCGCCGAAGCAAATCTCAGAGGTGCGTATCTTTGGCGCTCGAACCTTTTTAAAACAGATTTGTTTAAGGCTAAATTAATTGCGGCAAACCTCGCAGAATCTAATTTTAGTTTAGCAAATCTTGCAGGAGCGCAACTGCTGGAAGCTAATTTAATTAAAGCTAATTTAACTGGAACCAACCTCCAAGCGGCTGACTTCAGAGGATCTGATTTGAGCGGTGCTAATTTAATTGGGGCGGACATTAGCGGTGCCAATCTCCAACAAACCGATTTTGGAGAGGCGAATTTAATCGGTGCGGTGATGTTTCGAGTTAATGCGATGGGCGCGAACCTCAACTGTGCTAATCTCAGTCAAGCCAATCTGACTCAAGCCGAATTGATTGAAGCACATTGCTATGCAGCCAATTTCTCTAAAGCTAACCTCGCGGAAGCTCACTTCACAGCAGCATATCTTTTCCGGGCAAATCTCTGTTTTGCACAGTTGAGCGCGGCAGATTTCCGGTGGGCAAACCTCGGCAAAGCTGATTTGAGAGGGGCTAATTTGACCGGGGCAAATCTCCGGGGAGCGAACTTGGCGGGAGCGAATTTGGGGGAAGCTATTTTGAAAGGAACAATCATGCCTGACGGCAGCATTGTTTCATCATAAGTCTGAGCAACGGAGGACACGGCATTGCCGTTTCCCTACCCCAAAATAATCGATGGCGCTCGCGAGAGATGTAACTATCGCCCGATTAATTGCAGGAAACGGCATTGCCCATTGGTGTCAACAAACACGTTAAACCGATATTCCGACAGGGGTTGAAACCCCTGCCTCAAAGCTGAAGTCCTCTAAAAGAGGACTAAGGAATTATTCAGTCCTCTTTGAGAGGACTTTCGCTATTAGACAGGGAATTCATTCCCTGGCGGACTGCCGGGTAGGCGGGAGGACTAGCGGACGAAAAGCTTAATTTGACACGCCTGGGGCATTGCCGTGTCCTGACTGTGGGTAATATTAATTCGGATGCAACCGGAAACTTATACCGAACTGGCAGTTAATTTCTACCAGGGGGCGATACTTGATAAAGTCCTCTAACGGGCCCTTGATCGGTCGGTGAATTTTGCTGCTGCGTTGGAAGTGTAAACTGATCTTGGAGTCCGCCGGGAGTAGGGAAACAGCCGCTTGGTTGAGGTCCTAGCTGACAAGCTGCAGGCAGTGCCATGATTGAGGCATCGAAGGGATTGACGGCATCTGGGACGCGGAGAATCGGGTCGCTGGAAACTTGCCGCTGCATGACTCGTCGGTAAAGGCCGCTGAGGCGACTAGCATCCCGCTCGATTTCTTTTTCGGGAAAGGCAACGACGCCGCTGGGGGAACCGATGCCTAAATAGTCGCCCAAGTAACCTTGCAAGCTGACGTTGTGGTAAAAGTCTCCTGAAGCTTCAAAGTATTGTCGGTTGAAGTCGTCGGCAATCGGGTGAAATCGCTCTGTTTGTGCTTGAGCTGGTTTGACGTATGCCAGTGCGGCAGAGGCGACAGCGAGAATCAACGCGCCGCTTAGGCTTTTTAATTTTTGACTCATATATTTGGGCCTCCTTAATTAATTCCGATTCCAATTTGACACTCCCTGACCTAAAGGACAGGGATTCTTAATTCAGCGACTGACCTTAAAATGTTGCGTCCTTTCGGCAATCCTTAAACTTTTCAACCGTGCAATTGCACCAATTGACGAGCTTAACTCACAACCACCCCAGAGGGTCTATCTCCAAAAGCGTACTAGGATACGAACCTAGAGTTCGGGTGTGCCCCACCCTACTTGATTGAAACAAATTATTGATTTTCTGGTGCGTGAGAATGCGTTGATTCCCTAGCTCTGTTTTACAAGGTTTTCGCTACCCTTCTTTTTGCTTTTAAAAAGCTTTCAGGTTCGAGGGTGCCGACTAAAAGCCGCTTCACAACCGCCCACCTTGGGAATTACAACCATGTCTATTCTATCAAAAAGCCGTCAAGCGATTTTAGATTTTAGATTTTAGATTTTAGAATTGAAGCATTGACCCCACGGATAAATACGTTCGGCAAGTTTCATCGGAGACAGGTTTTTTATTTCTGGGTCCTGAGTTGGCGCGTTGGAATGAATCCGGGGGCTTTTATCCTGGATGCCTTCGGTCAAGCGAAGGACGGGATTTTCAACCCAATTTTTTGATAAACTGATTATCGGCGGATTATTTGTGTTTTTTACAGGGTGTGAGTTATGGATGCTGCGGATTTAAAGGTGTTGCGCGATCGACTTCTAGATTTGTTGTGCGAGTTTGCCTATCGCGAAGGCGATTTTATGCTGTCTTCGGGGCAGAAAAGTTCTTATTACATTAACTGCAAACCTGTGACGCTGCACGCTGAAGGTGCTTTGGCAACGGGACGTTTGTTGTTGTCGATGCTGTCGTCGGATGTGGAAGCTGTGGGCGGTTTGACTTTGGGTGCTGACCCGATTGTAACTGCAGTAAGCGTGGTTTCGGCTCTGGAAGGTCGATCGATTCCGGCGCTAATTGTCAGAAAAGAGACAAAGGGACACGGGACAATGGCTTATATTGAGGGGCCGCTGTTACCAGAGGGCACGAATGTGGCGGTTTTGGAGGATGTTGTGACGACGGGTAAGTCGGCGATGCAGGCGGTGGAAAGGTTGCGGGCGGCTGGTTATAAGGTCGATCGCGTGTTGTCGCTGATTGACAGAGAGCAAGGTGGTGCCGAGTTTTATCAATCTGTTGGATTGGACTTTGAAACAGTTTTTACGATTAACGATCTGCAAAAGTGGATGGCTAGCAAAAAATAGGCAAAAGTGCGATCGCCAGCCTCCTCCTCAGAAGAATCCCGTCAACCGCCCAACATTTAATAGCGACCGGGGGGGCGATCGCATCAAACTCACAGCATTTAATACCACAAAAAACCAAAAATGTCAACTCAAAATTACAGAAGAACAGTTGAAGAAATCCGTGAGTTAGCTTCTATGTTTTGGCCTTCCGACTTATCTCAAAAGGAAGCAGAACTCAGTGTCATACCAAAATTGATAGAAACTCAAGAGCAATTTATTGCTATTCTTAGCGTCCCAGTTTCGGAGTTAAGCGGATTATTTCAAATAGTAGAAGCTTCAACACTTTCTGCAAATATGTTCCTGAAGCATTTAATTGTACTGGCGGACTTTGGGGGAGAAATGATAAAAAGAGTGAATAGTCAGTTTAATTCTATGTTTCCCTTAAAGAGATTAGATTACCTTTGGAACCTGCAAACTTACTCTTATCAATTCACTTTTCTACCAGCATCAGGTCAACTAACCAATAATAAACTAGGGATTGACGGTAAAAAAATACTCCAAAATCAATCTCTGTCTTTGGCACATAAAGATTTAATAGCAATTCTTCTGTTCGGCGCTAGTTCACTGAATGAAAAAAGCGCTGAGGTTCTAGCTAAATGTGAAATTGGTAATTACTTAGGTCAACCCGATAAATTAAATAAGTTTATTAAACAACGATATATCTGGGTTAGCCGGATAACCTCTGGGTCACAATCCAACACTTTAGGTCAAATCGCTCAAAACTTTGTCAAAGAATACTTACAAGATAATTTAGGGGTTATAGATATAGCTATTAGACCTAACGGTCATTTACCCGGCGTTAGACATACTGACCAAGAAAGCGAAAAAGGACTAACAACATTTGATCTGGTTATTTCTAAAGAAGATAAGTTTGTTGCAATAGAGATTAGCTTTCAGGTAACAACAAATAGTGTAATTGAACGTAAAGCTGGACAAGCAAGAGCTAGATTTGAGCAGATTGAAAATGCAGGTTATAAAATGGCTTATGTCATTGATGGCGCTGGTAACTTTGAGAGGGAAAATGCAATCAGAACCTTGTGTACGTACAGTCATTGCACTGTTGCATTTTCCCACAATGAACTTAATGTACTTTGCGATTTTTTGAGGGATTACTTTGTGCCTAACAATGAGTAAAGAGATGGTATACTGAAGAAATGGTGTTAAAATCTAAACTAACTAAAATTATTATGCCAAAAATCCGTTTTATTGACTTATTCTCAGGAATAGGCGGCATGAGATTAGGGTTTGAATCCGCCGCTCGTTCCTTGAATCTGGAAACAGAATGCGTATTAAGCAGCGAAATCAATCCCGACGCTCAATTAGTTTACCATAAAAACTTTGCCGACACACCTTTAGGCGACATCCGATTAATTGACAAACTGCCTGAACATGAAATTTTACTAGCGGGATTTCCTTGTCAGTCTTTCTCCTATGCGGGCAAAAAAGAGGGCTTTGGAGACACCAGAGGCACCCTATTTTTTGAGATTGCAAGGTTAATTGATACCTTTAAACCTCAAGCATTTATTTTCGAGAACGTGCGGGGGCTTGTCAGCCACGACGGCGGCAGAACCCTCGAAACTATTAAGGGCGAAATTAAAAGCCGAGGTTACAGCTTCGATTATTTCTTGCTCAACAGCTCTAACTTTAGTTTACCTCAGAACCGTGTCCGAGTTTACCTAGTAGGAATTTTAAATGCTTCGCCCCAATTTAAGCTAATTACCGACGTAGGCCCAAAAGATTCGCATTCCTCTAGTCATCAACAGCTATCGTTATTTTCCCCGTTAAGTCAACCTGTCACAGTTGCAGATATTTTGGAAGACAATCCAGATCCAAAATATGATTGTTCGCCAGAATTTGTTAATGCCTTGAAACAAATAGTTAACAATGATTTCAGCCGACTGCACGGTAGGCGGCTAATTGACTATCGCGGCGGCAATTCGATTCATTCTTGGGAACTGGGTTTGCGAGGCGAGTGCAGTTTAGACGAAATTGAATTAATGAATCTTTTTATCTTGAAAAGGCGCAATAAAGAATTTGGAGCTGACCAAGATGGCAAGCTATTAACTAAAGAGCAAATAGCTACTTTTTTTGCTCATCCCAATCTCGATGAAATTCTGGATTCCTTGGTAACAAAAAAGTACCTGCAACGGAACAACAATCAATACAAACCTGTATCCGGTAACTTTTCCTTTGAAGTCTATAAATTTCTAGATCCGCAGAAAATTTCTGTAACAATTGTTGCCAGTGATGCTAATAGATTAGGAGTTTACTATCATAACCGAGTTCGCAGGATTACTCCCCGCGAGGCGGCGCGGTTACAAGGTTTTTCCGATAGTTTTATTCTGCATCCTAATGATGATAAAGCTTATCATCAACTGGGTAATAGTGTAAGTATTAATGTAGTTAAAGCTGTTGCTCTAGAAGTTATCCAGAATGTTTTGTGCTCTACCAAACAAAAAGTTAGCGCCTGGTAAATTGGGAAGGGTGGGCGGAGTGTTTCCGCTCACCGTAGCAACTAGCTTTGCGCTACAGGTTCCTTAGCCAAAAAATTATCTAATTCCGCCAAAGCATCGGCATCAAGGTTAGATCGGTGTTTTATGGGGTGGGATTAGAAACTATGTCTGCTCTAATTTTATCAAAATCAGCTCAGGCACTTGGAGGACAAGGGAAAATAAAGTTTTCGGTGCTAAACAAGCGCAAGCTTTCAGGTTCAGAATCTATACCAATCGGCTGATTTTAGCAGAGGGAAATTATAACCTGAGTGAGATATTAACTAGAGAAGATTGTTTTAATATATTAGATGACGACGCAAGGAGAAGCAGTAATGATCTTACCTGCATCTATTAAAAGGAAATGGAAACTACTGGCAACAGCCTTTATTTGTCCTCTGACACTAATTGGTGTTGGCATTCAGCCACAACCCATTCAAGCACAACAAAATCCATCGAAGACTAATGTTGCTGCTTTGCCAGATGGTATTTACCTGTACGGAGATTCGCCACAGCCCAACCAAGTTCTTCAAAACTATATCGTGTTTCAACGCCAGGACGATCGCGTCGTTGGTGCAATCTACGCGCCGCGATCGGACTTTGCGTGCTTCACTGGTAAAATTGAGGGAAATACATTGTACGGGAAGGCAATCTCAGCCGGAAAAGTTCAAACAATTGAAGTCAATACTCAGCTAACAAATCTGCATTCTATTCGCACAATTAGCTCAAACGATCGCCGCATTCTTTCAATGTGCCAAGATACAGCGCAAGTTAACATACCCAGGTAAATCTTTTACCAAGAAATTGGGTCTAAAGCCCCGTCATAAGCTTGACGGCTTTAATTAATTATCAACTTTTGTTAATTGTTTTCTTGAACTTTTTTGCATTGTGTTCATTGTAGAGTACAATAACTAGACTACAGGTTGAATAACCGCCGATACACATGAGACACCACGCTCAAACGACTGGTCGGAAAACAATAATGGTTGGTGGGTGGCGAAAACCACGAAAAACATAGCTGGGCTAACTAATGTAAGCCAAAATCAGAGACTAAACTTTTTATTTCTAAAATGTACTGTGGGGCACACAGAAACAAGAGAAGCAATTCTCGAAAGCTTGGGGAGACAAACCCTCGCGAGGCTATCTAAATTAAGCTCGATATTTGGTTCTTTTGAACGGATACCAGGTTTAAACACTGCCGCAAGGATAGATAGTTTTAAGGTATGTCGCAGAACCAAGAATCCCCTCGCCTTCAGGCAGGGGAGTGTCAACTAGCTAAAATGGTGCATGAGGCTGGCGGTGCGTTACACGGCGTTAACGCACCCTACGAATTAATCCAATTAGCTTTGGGCTACAGGTTCCTTAGCCAAAAACTTCTCTAATTCTGTCAAAGCATCCGCATCAACCTTAGTCTGCATCGGACAGAACTTAGGCCCGCACATCGAACAGAATTCAGCAGTTTTGTAGATATCAGCCGGCAAAGTTTCGTCGTGATATTCCTTTGCCCGTTCTGGATCTAATGACAGCTCAAATTGACGGTTCCAATCGAAATTGTAACGCGCTTTCGAGAGTTCATCATCGCGATCGCGCGCACCCGGACGGCCCCGTGCAATATCTGCAGCGTGAGCCGCGATTTTGTAAGCAATCAGCCCGTTTCGGACATCCTCAGCATTCGGCAATCCTAAGTGTTCCTTCGGCGTCACGTAACACAGCATTGCAGTACCGTACCAACCAGCCATCGCCGCCCCAATTGCTGAGGTAATGTGGTCGTATCCAGGCGCAATATCTGTCACCAACGGCCCCAAAACATAGAAGGGTGCTTCCGAACATTCCTCCATTTGTTTCTTGACATTAAACTCAATTTGATCCATCGGCACGTGGCCGGGGCCTTCCACCATTACCTGCACGTCATGTTCCCAAGCTTTGCGAGTTAATTGTCCCAAAGTTTTGAGTTCAGCTAATTGAGCATCATCCGACGCATCGTGAGTGCAACCGGGGCGTAGAGAATCTCCCAAACTAAACGAAACATCGTATTTTTTGAAGATTTCAATGATGTCGTTAAAGTGAGTGTAGAGAGGATTTTGTTTGTGGTGATGCAGCATCCACCGCGCCAAAATGCCGCCACCACGAGAGACAATCCCAGTCAACCGATTTTTCACCAACGGCAAATGCTCGATCAAAATTCCGGCGTGAATTGTTTGGTAATCCACACCTTGTTGAGCGTGTTTCTCAATGATGTGAAGAAAGTCATTTGGGGTCAGACTTTCCATATTACCATGAACGCTTTCTAAAGCTTGGTAAATTGGTACAGTACCGATCGGCACTGGTGAAGCTTTGATAATCGTGGTGCGAATTTCATCCAAATTCCCGCCGCCGGTGGACAAGTCCATCACGGTATCAGCGCCGTATTTCACTGCTAATTTAAGCTTGTCAACTTCTTCTTCCATATTGGAAGAGTTGGGAGATGCACCGATATTAGCATTGACTTTGCATTTAGACGCAATGCCGATCGCCATCGGTTCCAAATTCGGGTGATTGATATTAGCGGGAATAATCATCCGTCCCCGCGCTACTTCCGCGCGGATAAGTTCGGGCGGGAGATTCTCTCGCTTAGCAACAAAGTGCATTTCCTCAGTAATTACACCTTGACGGGCGTAGTGCATTTGAGATACATTGCTCTGGCCCTGACGCTTAGCGATCCATTCGGTACGCATATTTAATTTCCTTGATAAACAGCTTCCCTCCGCTGGTATTACCCAGACTCAGGTTCTAAGGGTGTTTTCTCAGCCCGGATATTCGGGCACCCCTAGCTAAGCTGTTGATTGTATCACCGATTTCTGTACCAGATCAAAGCAATTAAGGAAATCTTAATATAAACAATGGGGTGAGGAGATCGAAAGTGCGAGATCCCTTTTGGGGTTTCTGATATTTCTGCTGTTTAAAAAGTACACGCCAGCGAAGCTATCCCGAAGGGAATCGCACCCCATTTAACAACCTAAAAATAATCACACCTCATCAGGATTAATCCCCATTTCGCGCAATTTTGCTGCTAGGCGAATCGTGTTATATTTTGCGCGAATCTCTGATTTTTTCCCCTTGCTGTCGTCGCTAATTAGTCTAAAAGCTACTTAAAACCTTTATAATTTTCAATATTTTTTCTCGGATTTCAGAAATTTGAGGTAGTAATTCTTGGGAGTCTTCTGGAGAGTTAGCAAGTTTTTTAGAGAGTTGAGCGTTGTATTTTCTAATTTTAGAGTTGAGAAGTTTCAGAGGCTGAATATATTTTTTTGTATTAAAATATAGTTTTACCAATTTAATTGAATTCACTTCTTGCGTTTCAGCAATAAGATTAACTAGAGATTCTAGTTTAATGAGATTTAATACTAATAAGGGAGAATCGACTTTCTCTTGAATTCTTGTTGTATTTGTGTTCAATATCTTAAGGTTCTCCCAGCACTCTAGTAAAAGAGAGTTTGCTAAAATCTTATCTCTTTTTATTGAGTCGGATTTTTCTTTTCCCCGGGCAATCACTACACCTAGAAGAAAAGTAAATATTGATAAAACTTGTTTAAACGCTCCGGTTAGTTCATACTCAGGCAGCGCAAGACGAGTCAATATAAACGGAGATATTAACACTATTAATGAAGGTAATATTATCGGTTTTTTATTAAAAAAATCGCTCGATTTTGATAAATAATTATTATACTGTTTGCTAAATCCAATGGATAATCCTGTATGAATAAACCATAAAACAGCTATGCTTGTACCCAAGATAGCAGGCGAATAATTAGGAGTTGTTTCAGGCATACTTTTTCCTTCTCATTTGCTGAATCTACGCTTGAACCGGGGGTCAATACGGTCTTTTTTTCGTCTATTGCAATCGAAGCAAAGCGTTTGCAGATTGCTGATGTCATTTGAGCCTCCAAGAGCTAAGGGAATGATGTGATCGATCGTAAGATTAGTCTCTTGGTCTGTTCTGCAGCAGCTTTTGCAGCAATTTTCATCGCGCTCAAAAACAAGTTTTCTCACCTTTGGTGGAATTAAAATTCGCGGAGTTTTTCTCGTCAAAGACATTTTTGGTAGAGATTATAAAATCAGACACTTCCAGGCTGGTTATGTGGGGGCATATTGCCAATACGCCCCTGTACAAATGCTTATGGCTTAGGCAGTTTTTTAAGGGCTTTAGGAACACGAGCCTCTGCATCAGCCATCACCTGCTCCATATTTTCCAGGATCTCCCCCTTATAATTTTCCAAAACCTTAGTAGACAAAGAAATCCGACCCTTATCATCATTCAGTGTAACAATCATTACCTTGATTAGCTGAGCTTCCTCAAATAGATCCGGGAGAGATTTAACAAAGGCGTCGCTAACGTTCTTTATGTGGAGCAACCCAACTGTACCATTCAAATCGACGACTACGACATCTGGCGTGACTTTAGTAACTCTCCCCTCCACAAGTTCACCCCTCTCTAATTTTTTGGAACTTTCGGATTGAGCAGCCTGGTAATTAGGTCGCGCTAGCTGATTGGCACTCGCTTCAGGTTCGGGGCTGTCATCTGACTCTACAGGATTTATCTCACTATAACTTTGTGTAGCACTCGAATCATTTTCTGAGTCGAAACTGGAAGCCGATTCTGGTGGGATGTTATTTGAATCAACAGAATTTGTGTTAGTGAGAATTGATGTTACGCTCGAATTATCTTCCGGTATTATACCCAGCTTGTAGTCGTCTAATTTCATAGCCTCTAAGCAGCTATTGATACCTTCAACAGCTTGGTTATAGTCGGAAATCTTTAGCTCCACTTCTCTCAACTTCTGGTTACGCTCGTCGATTTTAGCTTGAGCCTCTTTTTCTATCGCTTGCCGTTTGTTGGCGCGAGCGCGAGCGGATTGCTGCCAAATCAATTGCCGTTTATTTTCAGCCATCGACAACAGATATTTATTCAGCATTTTGATAATTCTTGAACCAAAATTTACTTCTATTGTTTGTTTGAATTTAGCTTGAAAATCAATCTCTAGCAGTTGACGTATAGGTTCTTCTGCTTCTACCATGCGTTTGACATCTCGACTGTTAGATGCTTCTTGCAAAGTTTCCCGGAATTGATAGAGCCAAACGCTATCTTCGTAATCATAAAGATCTGGGCTTTCGATGATATAAAAGACACATTCTGCACTCGCCAATACCTTTACTCCCTCGATAATTTTTATTTGTATATCCTGTATATCTTGGACAATTCCACAATCATCACCTAACAATAAATTACCAAGCTGACGGTGGTATTTTTGCTTACGGACTCGCTTAATCAAGCGTTGGAAAAAGCTAACAATCAAAATTTCTGATTCCTTAACCAGAACATCCTCTAATCCATTGGCAATGTCATAAAAGGCTTGTCCCAAAATGGCTACCAATGGTGCTGTGACATGACGATGATTGCGGCAGGTATTGGCGAAGGCATCTAATATAGAAAAGTTTTTTATCAACTCGGTGAGATTTTCCTGCATATTCTGGCGAAGGTTGTTAAAATCATGCTGAAAATCTTCGCAACTATCCATCACCAATAGTTTAATTTCTTCTTCTATTTGTCGGTAAAATGCTTCGCCCACCTCCCATACTTCTTTCTCGATCTGTACCAAATCTCGTTCTGTCATTTCTGCAATATTTGCAGGTTTCTTTTTCCACTGACGGCGCTCTTCTAAGTAAAATTCACGCAAGTCGTTACAGAGTTCACTAATATCGCTAGCTAGGTTGGCAAATAGTTCGGGTCGCTTTTCTTCGGTTAGATAGCGGGTGATAGCATTACTAAATTCCTGAATACCGCTATCCTGAATTAACTGCTCGATTATACTGGTTTTATAACGATTAATAATCTCCAAATATTGCTCATTTTTAGTTTGAGTTTTACGCCGTACAATATCAGTAAATTTATCAACTGGTAGTTTATCGGAATCACAATAATCAAGGAACTCCAACACAAATGAAGGGGTTCCTTCAACCCCATCTGAGCCTTTACTGGTTTCGGCTTTAAATATAGTATCTAGTCCCCAGCGATCATCGCTTTCACTTATATTTTTGAGTTGACTAGCCCAGAAACCCAGCAATGCGCTAGTTTCATAAATTCCCCTTCGTGTATTACTGAAATCTTCACTAATCAGATCGTCCAGTTCTTGTTTCAGTTTGGGGTCACGCCAAGTTTTGTCGATGCGGTTAAAGACGTAAAAGACGCGATCGCCAATTCCTGAGTTTTCCCGTATTGCTTCTGTTAGTTTCTGTTCTGCTTGCATTGCCTCCCCTTCTTGATCAGCCTTCATCACACAGATGACAGCAGAGGTGTTCGTATCTTCAACCTTGCGATAGGTTAATTCTGCATCTCTTCGCACTGGGGCATCAATCCCTGGCAAGTCAACTAGGACGTTACCATCCTCTAACAGGGGATAATGGCAGTAGTATTTAATGCGCTTGAGAACAGCACTGTTTTTGCCACGACGAGCATAATCATGTGCCTTCTTGTTGGAAAGATTTAACTCTTCCATCCCATAGGTTTTATTGTTCGATGAGTCGATATATTCGCGGTTCTCCTCAAATCCCTTAAGTAATGCCAGCAGTCCATCTGCTTCGCCTTCCTTCTCGGTTTTGCCAGATCCCTTATGCTCTTGAGTGATTTTTTCACATTGTTCCCTTAACTTTTTAATTGCCCCCTCTTGAGTAATGTCAACTGACTGTAGTTTCAGAGTCTTGCACCTGTCATTTACCTCTTCCTGCACTTCTGAGGTGCTAAGAAAGGTAAGATCAACTCGTTCTTCCTCGGACGACTTGGCATACTCTATGTAGCATTCGATGCCAGTAGCATGACCTGTACTGCTGTAAAGCAAATCTTGCCCTAGCAAAGCATTGATCAGCATCGACTTACCAGCACTGTACGTCCCCGCAAAGACAATCTCGAATCTGGGAGCAATTGCCTTATTACGGCAAGCCTTAATTGCGGCAATATCGTGCTGCCCTTTCAAAGATGGTTCCTTTTCCACCAGCCGCAACAGACGATTTACATCGGCTTCTAAATTTTCACATTGATGTGGTTTTTGGGTCATGTGGAAAAAGCACTCTAATTTTCAGACAATTATCAGAAGAGCCGGACTCCATTAGCAACTCAGGCCCCCCTGGCCTATCTAACCACCAGTTAGTCTCGCCAGGTCAACCGTACTAATCGCGATCGCGCTCACCTTATTTGCCCCTAAGTCAGTATAGCGGAATTTAAGTCTCTTTTTCACCCGATTAAATTTTGTCTGTATCCTGTTTTAATTCGGATACAACTGCGCCGCGATCGCGCCAAGCTTCCGCATTCTCAGGCTTAATGGCGATCGCTCGATCGTAAGCTGCCATTACTTATTGATACTAACCCAATATAAAATCAACGCTCACTTCTAAATCGGGAAAAGCCAGCGGCGCAACTTGTTGACCGCGCCAAAACTTGAGCATTAAACTATAACCGTTCGGGCCGGGCTGACGGTAAACTTCCAAACAATTTTCAACTAAATCTACCAGCCAAACTTCCTGAATGAGCGATCGCGCGTAAATCGATACTTTCACATCTCTATCATAATCAACCGTACTATCTGAAACCTCAACTAACAGCAAAACTTCAGACGGTATTGGATGGGCTGTGGCGTAGTAATCAGCGCGAGGTTGCAGCAATACAACATCCGGTTGAGGTTCAGTGCGCTCCGTCAACTGGATAGGGTCTTGGGCACCTATAATCGCACGTCTTCTCTCCAAATCCGAGAACACAGCGATCAGACGCTTAACAGAACTTGCGTGACGAGTACCAATTGCAGCCATTTTAACAATCTCTCCTTCTATGAGTTCTACCCGATCGCCCTCCGAGAGAATACCAACCTCAGTCATTAAATGATATTCTTTTACTGTAAATAACCGTTTTTGAAGCTGAACAGACATATAACTATTCTCCTTGTTTGCAGCTTACCTAAATTTACCATAAAAAAAAACCGCCCCAAACGCAGCGGAAAAAAAACGAAAAATTTAGATGACAATCCTTAGACAAAAAGCATTTAAATGCCCGCTATCAAGTCTCGTTAAATACTCGTCAACAACGGGAGGGATGCACCTATAAATTTTGAACAACCGGATTGGGACTGAATTTAATAGTCGTGGACGCATAAATACCAAAGAAACCGGGTTTTTACCAGTTTTAAAGGTCGGGATGCAGTATTTTCGCAAAAAACCCGGTTTCTGACCACCCGTGCATCCAGGACTATTTAAGTCTCTTTTTCACCCGATTCATTTCCGTGTGTATCCTGTTTTAATTCCGATACAATTGCGCCTCGATCGCGCCAAGCTTCCGCATTGTCAGGTTTGATGGCAATAGCTCGATCGTAAGCTGCCATTGCTTCCTCATAGCGCTTTAATGCTGACAAAGCTGTGCCCAAGTGATGCCAAGCATCGTAGGAGTCTGGCTTAATAGCAATCGCTTTCTCATAAGCTGCGATCGCTTCTTCAGGGCGCTGCAATTTTGCTAAAGATTCCCCTTTGGCAAACCAAGCTTCGTAACACTCGGAATTAAGGGTAATTGCGGAGTCGTAAGAGGCAATTGCTGCTTCGTGCTGCGACAGTTTGTCGAAAGCTACGCCTCGGTTGTGCCACACTTCAAAATCCTGCGGTTTAAGGGCGATTGCTTTGTCGTAGGATTCGATCGATTCTTGATATCGTTGCAATTTTCCGAGCACAGCCGCTCTATTGTACCAAACTTCGTATTTGTCTGGCCGGATGCCGATCGCCCGATCGTAAGAATCAATAGCATCGCTGTAGCGGAGTAGTCTCCACAGCATATTGCCTCGATTGTACCAAGTTTCGTATCTGTTGGGATTGAGTTCAAGAGCGCGATCGTAAGAATCAACTGCGGCTGCGTACTGCTGTACTTTGGCCAGCATCGCGCCTCGGTTGTGCCAAATTTCGCTGTCGGTTGCTTTGATAGCCAGGGCGCGATCGTAACTGGCGATCGCTTCTTCGTAATGCTGCAATTGACCCAACAAAGCCCCTATGCTGTGCCAACAAGCGTATTTTCTGGATTCGCTCAAACTTGCTCGCTCGTAACAGGCGATCGCCTCTTCGTACTTCTGCAATTTTGCTAGCAAATGCGCTTTATTATACCATGCTTCGTAGTTATCCGGTTTAATAGATATTGATTGGTCGTAACAGGCGAGTGCTTCTTCCGGGCGCTGCAATTTTATTAACACATTTCCGCGCCAATACCAAGCCTCATGCAAAAATTTATTCGCTAAAACAGCTTTTTCCAAACAGACTAATGCTTCATCATAATTGCCTTGAAAATAAAGCCCTTCGGCTTGCTTGATATAATCGTCAGCAATCAAATTTTCATTGCTAGCCGGCGCTGTTTGCGAATTTTGGGAATTGTTTAAAGCCGGTTGATGTGCGACTTTGAGAGCTTCTTTGGCAACAACTGCGGGAACTTGGGCAATTTCTTGAACAATTTGAGATTTTTTATCGTCAACTTCTCTCAGCAAAACTTGCAGGTGCATAATAAATTGAGATTTGAGAGTCTCAATTTGCTCCACGGAAGATTTGGAAAGTTCAGTTTCTCTAGTTAAAAAATCAAGGGATTGTTTAGCTGCACCCATTTGCGCGGCTAATTCATCCCTCAACTTTTGATTCAATTGGCTAGAATTTATGAGTTCTGATTCCAATACACCAATACCCTGCAATCGTTTATTGGCATCAGCCACCAACTGTTTGATTATCAGCCGTCGCATCATCCAAAAAAATGCAATTGTCACCGGTGGAAATACAGTACCAAGAATTAGTAAAATATTGAGGAGAGTTATGGTACTATTAAAACTATATCCAGATTCAGCACTGCCACTAGACGGGGAGATAAAAGCGAAAACCTCCCGAACTTGAGGATTGCTTTCAGCCCCGGTTTCGATTAATTTAGCTAGCCAGGTTTCTTGTAAAGATTTTGTTAGTTCATCGTCGGATGCAGCCGGAGGATTCGCCTTGGTTTTTGCACTAGCAGATACATCCGGTTGAGCGGCAGCTACGAGCAAACCTGTCGGCGATTTTACAGCAATTCGCGGGGAAAATTGTTCGTGAGCGATCGTCTCAGGCTCGCTAATTGACTCAGCCCGACGGGATACAGTAATATTTGGGGAAAATTGTTCGTGGGCGATCGTCTCGGGCTCGCTAATTGACTCAGCCGGACGCGATTCAGTATTATTTACCGCATCAACAAAGTTGCTAGCCTGCGGTGTCTCAGGAGAAATAGGATGTGCAGCAGGATTGGCGCTAGTATTAGCAGTTAAATTGTGGGATGCGAGGGCAGCCAGAGTCAAGAGAGCTAGATTAGAGACGCGCATAAACGTCAACTCATTTACATTTAGGAGAAATTGGTGCTTGGTTGTCAGCGATCGGGCGATCGACCTCATACTCTCAGCAGTTAGAATAGCTGACTAGAGGAATGCTGACTTACTATCTCCAAAATACGCGCGCAGCCTGACTTTTCAGGAAAAGTGCCAATAATTCTGGCTGTGGAACTTTTGTCCAAAAATATATTCTCGCGCCTAATCCGGTTGAAAAACTCTCGGAATCATCATTAGGCTGGTAGGGCGGGCTTCACCAATCTGCACAATTAGCCAAAGATCCGGGTGAACCCGCCCCAAACGATGCGATTTTTAAATCTAAACCTTAGCTAAAATCGCTTCCGGCTGCTGACTTTGTGCCGCCACTTCCTCTAAATCAGCACCGTAAATTTCACAGCTATTATTCGGACTTTCAATCAGTTTAATCTTGTGCAACTCGGCGCCCAATTCCCGAACGGGCGATCGCAATAATTGCCCGATCCGAACAGCTATATTCTCCGCAGTAGGCACAACCTTCTCAAAATAAGCAATATCCTTATTTAAAAAAGTGTGATCGAACGGTTCAACAACATAATCATCAACGGCTTTTTGCAAAGCTCCCAAATCAGCAATCATGCCAGTCCGCGCATCCATTTCCCCTTTAACAGTCACCTCTAAATGATAATTGTGACCGTGACCGTTGGGACGAGCACATTTGCCGTAAATTTCCGAGTTTTCTTCAAAGCTCAAATCGGGACGAGCCAACCGATGAGCCGCGCTAAAATGAGTGGACAAAGTTAGATAAGCTTCCATTCCGTTTCCTAAATATTCAGCCCAAAGTTCGGGATGTTCAAACAATTGAATTTTGGTCACAGGCAAATGAGGGGCTAGGCGCAGCCAAATTTGCCGTGCTATGTTTTCGGTAGTTGGCAGAGTCTGCTCAAATTCCGGCCACGCTTCGTTGAGAAAGGAAAAATCGAGATCCTTGATAACTTCCCGCTTGATGACGTGCTTGACATCAGACAGGTTGAGCACCATGCCGTACTCGTCGAGTTCGCCTATCATGGAAACGTAAAGAACGTAATTGTGTCCGTGTCCCGGTGCGCGGGCAGTTGGGCCAAACCGCTCAAAGTTCTCGGCTTCGCTTAACTCCGGCAGCCAGTACCGGTGACTCGCCGAAAACTGTGCCCGACGATTGATGATGCACTGCATAAAAGTCAAGTAGGGTAAGCTTGTTAAGTTCTGTAAAGGACTCGCTTCTTAAGGATAAACTAATTTTTGCTGGAATTTTTCGATTATTTGAGGGTGCTGTAAATGAATTTCTACCAATTTTCCCAATATTGGCAACAAGTCGGCGATCGATCGAGCCACAGATCCCATTTTACGCCACAACACAGATATCCGGCAGAAAATACCGCTACAAAACAGTTTCTCGCCATCTGTTACTAACCCATCAGTTACGAGTCTTTGAGAAAGTACGCGCGTGCGTATCTATCCCCTTGGCGAAGCGTTCCCGAAGGGTAGGGAATAGACCTTTTTTGCCACACAGGACACTCCACAGTTCGAGTTTTTCCCCTAAGCTCTGCAATAGTTAGCAGTTTGCGGTTCAGTTGCGCTAAAAACTAATCACCATTTACCCATTACCAAATATTAATGAATTCGATTACTGCACGAGCCGATCGCTTTTTTGAACATTTCTGGGGTGCGATGACAACCCCGCTATTCTATATCGGGGACACTCATCTGTCCATCAGTGCGATCGTCAAACTCATAATCTTAGCTATATTTGCCTTGATTATAGCTAAGATTATCAGTGAAGGAATCAAGCGCAGTTTGCTAGTTCGGATGGGATTGGATCGTGGCAGTCGAGAAGCAATTTCCACCATCATTAGCTATATTTTAGCAACTCTTGGCTGTATATTTGTCCTGCAAAGTGCCGGCCTCAACCTCACGTCTCTCACCGTTTTAGCTGGGGTTGTCGGCATTGGTTTCGGCTTCGGCTTGCAAAATCTAGCCAGCAACTTTATCAGCGGTCTCACCCTGCTATTTGAACACCAAATTAGAGTCGGAGACTTTATTGAAATAGACAATTTATTAGGAACAGTCGAAACAATTTCGATCCGTTCCACAATTATTAAAACAATTGACGGACTATTTGTGATCGTACCAAATATTAAGTTTGTCGAAACTAACATTATTAACTGGAGTTACAGAGACCCCAGATGTCGCCTCCACATCCCCGTCGGCGTTGCTTACGGATCTGACCCAGTAATAGTTACGGAAGCACTATTAATTGCGGCGCGGATGGAATCGAATGTCTTGTCCCATCCTTCTCCTAAAGTATGGTTTCGCGGTTTTGGAGATAACGCTTTAAATTTTGAACTTTTAGTTTGGATTGACCAGCCACAGGAAAGCGATGCTATTAAAAGTGCAGTAAATTTTTTAATAGATTACGAGTTTCGCCACCGAAATATCGAAATCCCTTTTCCACAGCGGGATTTGTGGCTGCGAAATCCGCAAGAGTTAACTCATTTTTTTCACAATAACAAAGACGAGAATTCCAACGGCAAAGTTTTTCCGCAGAATACCAAACATTCAGCAGATTTAAAATCTAATTCCACCCTTTCTGAACCTAAAAATCCCGTACCTAAATCCCCTAATAATTGGACGCTGCGAGATTTATTGCGGCGAGTAACTTATTTTGAACAGTGTACGGATTTAGAACTGCGGCAGTTAATTGAATATGGCTACCGACAACTGTTTCCAGCGGGACAGGTGGTATGTAAAGAAAATGACCCAGGCGATTCTTTTTATATTATTCTTTCGGGTACTGTAGAAGTTCTTTCTCAAAAAGCCGATCAGTATATTGCTACGCTTCATGAGGGCGAGTTTTTTGGGGAAATATCTTTGCTGTTGGGTACTCCGAGAACGGCGACTGTTAAAACTAGCGAAGATGCAATTTTGTTTGTGGTGGAACGTCACGATTTGCAAAAACTTTTAAGAGAACAACCCAATTTAGCCGATCAGATTGCTCAAAAATTGTCGGAACGCCAGCAAGCTTTGAGAGACTTGGGATTGTTGGATGGCGACTCTCTGGGACAAACTCCTTTTATTAAAATTCGCAAGCGCATTCAAGTTCTTTTTGGAATTTGAAAGAGGGAAGTTCGGCAACGAGCAATGTACGGGATGTAAAGGATAGAAGGAAGAAGGAAGAGGGAAGTTCGGCAACGGATTTTGTAACGGATGTAACGGATGTAAAGGATAGAAGGAAGAAGGAAGAGGGAAGAGGGAACAATCTGCTTTTATTAAACTTTAATTTTTAATTCCTCCTGCGCTTCCCGCCGCAGTCTAGCGGCAATTCTAAACAGTTCTTGACCGGTGTGCAAGTGGCGATCGTCATAATTGAGGGTAAATAAATACAATTCTTCTATGCCGTCTCCGACTTGATTGATAGAGTAGTAGAGATGAGCGGCAACTCCGGCTACATTAGATGGATTAGGCATTGATGTAAGAAAGTTATGAGCTTTTTTGAGGAACTCGCGGCTGGTTTCGATATAAAGTTGAAACTTTTCTATCAGTTCGTCATCAAATGGATCTGCGGACAATTCGTCTATTTCTTTTTTAAGCGGCTTCAAGATACTGTTGAGCATTCTATTGACGGGTTTGTATACTTTAATCAGCCACTGTTCCATTAGTTCATCCGCGTCCCTTGCTGTTTGTGTTTGCTGGCGGCTGACGTTTGGTGCGGCTGGTGATTGCTGTTCGGTTTGCTCGGAAAATTGGCGATCGTAAGATTGTCTGTGCTGGGGGTCTCCTAATATTTCATAGGCTGCATTGAGGCGGACAATCTCTTCGTGACCCGCTGTGTCGCTGCGACTGTCTGGATGAAATAATTTGACTAAACGGCGGTATGCTTGTTTAATCTCGGCTTGTGTTGCGCTTGGGCTAATCTTTAGGGTTTTGTAGTGATTGATAACGGAAGACACGCTGTTATTTCCTTGAAATCTGGATAATCTGTGAAAAAGTGCTTGACAAAAATATCATTTTTTGCTAAGTTTTTAAGTATTTATCTGATATAAATGTCAAAGATTGTCAGTAAAAAAACTCAGTTTTCAACTTATCATAAATCTATTTTAGAAAAACATTGAGGCTTTGGAAGTGGTAAGCCGATCGACCTTGGGAACTCATATAGCGCTGCTCCCGCCAACAGTTAGCTCCTTCTTTTCTTTTCTCTTCCTTCGCCACAAAAGCGGTCAGCGCCCGCTTCGCTAACACGCCGAAAGCGGTTCAAAAAAAAGCGCCTTCAGAAAATCGGCATCATATCAAATCCGGTAGCATCGTCCTGTATTCATCTCTGTATTCTCTCCCTCTGCGTTCTCTGCGCCCTCTGCGGTTAAATCATTCCGATGCAACCGGAAACGATATCGATCGCGATCGAGAAAGCTACAATCTATCGCCATTCTTTCATCTACTAAAAAGCCAAGCAGAGCGTACAGTCTACGCCCTGCCCTGTGTTTCTGCGACTTGGGCCGGAGGCTAGCCTAGTTGAGGGCCATCGCCAGATTGAGTTCTGGATCTTGGAACAAGGGAGTGCTCAGATAGCGTTCGCCGAAGCTAGGCTGAATCATCACAATCAATTTCCCTGCATTTTCGGGACGCTTGCCGACTTTCACCGCCGCACATAGTGCCGCACCGCTGGAAATACCCGACAAAAGTCCTTCTTCTCTGGCTAAGCGACGGCCGTAGGCGATCGCCTCGTCATCCGTAACAACTATAATTTCGTCGATCGAATCCACATTCAGCACCGGCGGTACAAAA
This sequence comes from Microcoleus sp. Z1_B2, assembly GCF_036700325.1. Classification (NCBI taxonomy): domain Bacteria; kingdom Bacillati; phylum Cyanobacteriota; class Cyanophyceae; order Oscillatoriales; family Microcoleaceae; genus Microcoleus; species Microcoleus sp. Z1_B2. The sequence continues at coordinate 69,060 of NZ_JAUBOQ010000025.1, read as the reverse complement.
CCAGCACCGATACCTTGAATTTTGTGAGGCCCAGGCTTTCCGCCGGAAAGTACCTGACTGTTAGCCGGCTCAACTGCGATCGCCTTAAACTCGGGTTTCCGGGACTTAATCACCTCCGAGATACCCGTAATCGTACCGCCAGTCCCAACCCCAGAAATCAGGAAATCCACTTCGCCGTCTGTATCTTCCCAAATTTCCTCAGCCGTTGTCGAACGGTGAACCTGCGGGTTTGCTGGATTCCGAAACTGCTGCAACATATAGGCATTGGGAGTTTTGTCCACAATCTCTTGAGCGCGGCGGATGCAGCCACTCATGCCCTCAATTCCGGGAGTCAGTTCTAGTTGGGCCCCGTAAGCTCGCAGCATCGATCGGCGTTCCGTGCTCATCGTATCCGGCATGGTCAAAATCAACTGGTAGCCCTTAGCCGCTGCCACCATTGCCAGAGCAATTCCGGTATTGCCAGAAGTCGGTTCCACTAAAACCGTTTTTCCCGGAGCAATCAGCCCTTCGGCCTCGGCTTGATTGACCATATTCACACCGATCCGGTCTTTCACCGATGCTGCCGGGTTCATGCCTTCGAGTTTTACCACAATCCGAGCCAAGCAGCCTTCGGCTTGGGGAATGCGGTTGAGTTGCACCAAGGGCGTCCGCCCTACCAATTCTGTAATGTCGCCAGCAATACGCATAATCTTTGTCAGTTTGTGGTTGAAAGTAAATGTTAATTCCTAGTTGGCAATATTAACTAGATGTAATACATGATATCGAGCTGCCGTCTGCCATTGCGCTTTTCGCACAGATCCTGTAGCGTATATTTTTGCAAAACTGAGTTGGCAATCGATCGAGCTTCTTGCCAAACTTCCCAAATCACCGCACTTTCTACAGTTTGAGCGGGCGAGTCTTTTTCAGAGCGATCGAACTCTGAGCCTTCGAGACAGTTGATAATTTCTAGGAGTGTAATTTTCCACGGTTCCCTCGCCAATATATAACCTCCCTTAGCTCCTCGCTGGCTACGAATCAGCCCGCAGCGTCTCATGGTAGCCAGCAACTGCTCTAAATATCGATCGGGAATATTTTGCTGAGCCGCTATCTGGCGAATTTGCAGAGGCTCGCCTTCATCGTAGCAATCGGCAAGCTCCAGCAAAGCTAAGATTGCGTATTCGCTTTTACAGGAGAGTTCTACCATAATTGCTTCCAATACCAGAATTATCAACTCCGAAGTCAGATGTTAAAATTCTCCTCAATGTTGAGTTCCCAATTCTAACTTCTAACTTTACCTTTTATTATACCCCGGTTTTCCACTGAACTTAATCGACTTTCATCACTTCATCCTTGGAACGATCGGCAATCTGAAACCAACAAATCCAGTTTCTCGTTTCGGCTCCCTCCGCTTCCACCCATGTCTTACCTCAAGAAATTGGTTGTCTGCCTCCATGACTGATAATTTTTAATTTTTAATATATTCTTGACGCCCCCTTCGTCCCGCAAACAAAAAAGCCCTGCGCTCGGCAGGGCTAAACTTGGCCTTTAGAGTAGCCAGCAGAGAGGGTATAACCTCCCTGCCTCTTCTAACCCGCTCTTAGAACGTGAAAGTAGTTCTCAGAGTACCAATGATGATGTCATCATTACGGTCATCTTGATTAGGATTTGTCACCCAAATCACGCCCGGAGTAACAGAAATGTTGTCCGAGAGCTGAAACTTGTAGAACCCTTCAACGTGATAGGAATCATCGTTGCGGAAGCTCCGCAAACTGCTTGCAGCTTCAAGTTTATCCAAGTAAGGCTCACGACCTACCACGAACCCTAGCAAGTTGCCTTCTTTCCCTAAATCAGGCAAAGCCAAGGTAACAGCGTAGTTCCAGATTCTCGCATCGCCGATGCCGAGAATGCGGGCATTGGTTAAACCAGCCCAGCCACCAAGGATAAATCTCGGGCTCAGTCGCAACGAAGCCTGAGCACCGTAGGAGTTGCTGACAACTTTGCGAGCATTGAAGCCCTCAAAGCCTTCGCTCAAACCGTTGAGAGAATTAGCCACGCCGGTACCGGTGAAACCGCCGGAGACGCTGGACCCGAAACCGTTGTCAAACCCGAAGTTACCTCGGTTAAAGTAACCGTGGTTATAGTTGAAAGCAACTTGCAAGTTGCGTCCGGGGGTAAAAGTCAACTGCCCCATCGCGGCGTAGTCGCCGTTCAACAAGCCCGCGCCCTTGCTAGGACTGGCTGCATTTGACGCCAAATAGCCGAAGGACAGAGAAGTCGGGCCGAACACGCCGCCCAGCAAGCCCCTGCCGCCGAAGGCGTAGTCAAAGCCGATACCTGCACCGCCACCTAAGCGATAAATCGGGTTCCGCTGTCCAAAGGCGCTCAATGACCCGTTGCCACCGTCAAAGTCTTCAAAGTAAGGGTTGACAGTCGGGATAAAGTCGTCCCAAACGACATTGTTGGCTGCAAGGGTAACGTTCAGTCGCTGACCGACGGGGAACTTGTACAGCAAGGTGTCGAGGGCAACAACGTTGTCGGTTCTGCCGACTACATTCCAAGTTTGAGTGCCTTCGCTGGTAGCCCCAAGATTGAAGTTACGACCGTTGCCAACTTGAAGCCTGGTCAGGAGTAAGTCTCTGCCGGTGAAGCTCGTATTTAAATTCAGACGCACCCGTTGTTGGAAGACAGCTTGGTTGTTGTCGCTACCGAGGGTTCTGTTGTCTCTGCCAAAAACGCTAATGTCGCCACCAAAGTCGTCGCTGAGGGCAAAAATTGCTTCCCCAGTCAGCTTGGTAGTAGTTGAGAATTGGTTGGCTTCGAGTTCAGATGTCCGAGCTTCTAGAGCATCGACGCGACCGCGCAGGGTTGCCAGTTCCGCTGCAAATTCTTCTTGGAGCCGTTGGAGGGCTGCCAAGTCATCTCTCGTCGCGAAGTTGCCCGTGCCTCCTCTAATTAGTTCGCTCACCTTATCCAAGCAAGCATTCAAACCGGCGGCAAATTCGTAGCGGGTCATGGCCCGGTTGCCGCGGAATGTGCCGTCGGGATACCCGGCAATACAGCCGTAGCGCTCGACTAGGGATTGCAGTGCTTGGAATGCCCAGTCTGTGGGCCGCACGTCTGAAAGTTGGGAAACAGAGGTAACTTGACCTTGAGTTTCGCCACCGGCAGCACCTTCGCTGCTGTACTGGTTGAGCTGTTCTAATGTGGCGGCTGGGTTTTGCTCTTGTGGTGCGGCAGTTTGGGCTAAAGATTCAGCCGGTTGTGGCAAACTTTGTTGGGCCGACTCTGCCACTGCCGGGGCTGGAGTTTCTAATTGAACTGCACCGATTTGCTCTGGGAGAGCGGTAGCTGCCGGGGCTGGAATTTCTAGTTGGGCTGCCGGGGCAGAATTTTCTACTGGTTGAGCGACTGTTGGCTCAACTGCGGCTAAAGATTCACTTGTAGGTTGTGATGCTGCTTGGGGTTCTACCTCAGCAGGGGCTGTGTTGGCTCCGACGATCGCACTTTCAGTTGCAGGCGTGGCCAAATCTGCCATCGCTGCCTGGGTTTCGCTGCCAGCGGCTTGGGAAATTTCTTCTACTGGCTCGGAGGCTGCAGTTGTTTCGGAAACAGCAGCTAAAGCATTTACTTTCGCTTCGGAGGTTTCAGCGGTTTCAGCTTTGGCGACAGCGGGATTGAGCGCATCAGCAGCCTGCTGAGCGTCTGCTGCCATCGCGCTCGAAGAAACTACTAGGGTAGCTCCTAAGACTGCTGGGCTGATTAGTAAGTAACTCCACAAAAATTTCGACATATTCACTCTCATCCTCACACCGATTACAGAGAAACTTTTCTAGTCTTCTATGTGGTCAGTCGTTGCTCAACTAGCATACTCTAAAAAAAGACCTAAAATTCACTTTTTCTTTTGATTCTTTCGGGCTGACCGAGTATATAGATGTGACTGACGGCTGCAGAGAGCCTGTTTTTTAACCTGTACTCAAAGGCGTCAAAACCATGCCAGGATTGGGCTGTGGCTTGATTTGACGGATGACACTAGACAGCACCCGATCGCCTATTTACTTTTTAGCACAGCACGCCCGACTCGTCTAGGCTGATTCGACTTTAACATCCAAGCTGTGTCCGAGAACGCTAAAGACTTGGCGGTTATCGAACAGTTCTAACAAATCCCCGTTTATTTTATTGTGAGCTGCTTCTTGCCGCAAAATTTTCATCGCTGCCTCTGTTCGCAGAGCTCGCTTGTAGGGGCGATCGCCTGCTGTCAGGGCGTCGTAGATATCGGCGATCGTCATCAATTGCGCTTGAATTGGAATTTCTGACTTGTTTAAACCTCGCGGATAGCCTGTGCCGTCGAGTTTTTCGTGATGTCCGTAGGCAATGTCTGGAACATTCTTTAAATCCTTTGTCCAAGGAATTTGTTTGAGAAACTCGTAAGTGTGAGTTACATGAGATTCTATTTCCGATCGTTCTTCCGGCGTCAGGTTGCCCCTTGATACCATCAATTGCACGATCTCGTCTGGGTTCAGCAGGGGTTTCCTTGCCCCATCTATATCTCTATAAGTTTGTTGAGCAATCTCTCGCAGTGGAGCTAGGGGTTCTGCTGCCAAAATGTGAGGCTCGTTTGCCTCTAGCAGCACTTCCCAGTATTCTGCTAATCTGGTTTTCGCCTCTGCTAGCTTAGTGTCTAGCTGTTCGATTTCCTGGCATTGAGCGCACTCTGGCTCCTGGAGCGGGTGTTTTCGGTAGGCTGAATGCTCCAGCAAGTATTTATATTTAGACTGGACGCATTCCATTTCCATCGTCTGCAGAGCTAAGCCAAAGCGGTGGCGAATGATTTCTAGCTGTGCGGGGTAGAGCTTTTTCTGTTTGGTCAAAACTGCTTCGGGCACTCCAATTTTGCCAAAATCGTGCAGCAAGGCGGCGTAGCGAATTTCTTGAATTTGGCGGTTATTAAAGTAAATAGAGCGCAGTCGTCCGCTGCTGACGGTGTTTACTTCTTCTGACAGGCGTACTGTGAGGGCTGCTACTCGTTCTGAATGGCCGTAGGTACAGGGGTCTCTGGCTTCTATGACTTGCACCGAGGCTTTGACGAAGCCCTCGAACAAATTTTCTATGCTGTCTTGGAGTTGATTGCGCTCGATCGAGATTGCTGCTTGAGAAGCGAGCGATCGAACTATCCTTTCTTCCCACTCCGAATACTGCTGCGTCGCTTCCCAGGCATTGTCTGCTGTCAGCACCGTATCTGGCTTTGTTTTGCGGTTGATCAGTTGCAGTACACCTATTGTCTCCCCCTGTCGGTTTTGCATCGGCAGTACCATTACCGAGCAAGTGCGGTAATCAATATCCCTGTCAAAACTGCTATCTAGCCGATAGGGTACGCCGGGGGGTAAGTCGTAGGCATCAGATAGGTTCAAACTTTGACCGGTAATTGCCACGTATCCCGCCAAACTTTTGTCTGTCAGTGGCAGGGCAAACTCTTTAAACGACAGGCTCGGTTTAGAAGCATTTTGGGCTACCTTGAACAGCAGCTTAGATGTATCGTCGCTGTGATCTACTAAGTAAACGCTGCCAGCATCGCTGTAGGTAATTTCCCTACTTTTGGATAAAATTAAGTTTAACAAGTCGCCCAAATCTTGGGCGCTCGACAGAGCAGCGCCAATATCTAAAAGCTTTTCTATCAGATCGGTTTTTTCGGCTGCAGCAGACTCGTTCTTGAACTCTGGCTTTTCAAATACGATCATGGTCGGATGATGGGGAATAGCCTGTTATACATTGAACGTTGGGCCTCTCGACTTTTTCACACCCGATTTTAACCCCAAGTCGATTTTTTATTTGCGAGCTTTTCTCTAGCGGGGACTCTTGTTGGGTCAACTGGCACTCTTTTAATCTAGCGCAGAAATCTCTTGGGCTAGCGCAAAGTCTTTCTCAGTTAAGCCTCCGGCATCGTGGGTTGTTAAGTTAACTGTAACTTTGTTGTAGGAGATTTCTATGTCGGGGTGATGTCCTGCGGCTTCTGAGGGGGCGACCAACTTATTTACAAAGGCGATCGCTTCGATAAAATCTTTAAATAAACGCGTACAACGCAGTTGTTTGCCTTCAATTGTCCAGCCTGACAATTGACTGGCGCGCTCTTGAATTTCAGTATTGTTAAGTAGGTCAGCCATAATTTTGTTCTTTGGGATTAGCAATGGCAGATTAACTGCCCACGTGTAGAAACCTTGACCAAAAACTATCCGCTCTCACCAATAGTGTTGAGCCTCAAGTTTTAATACTCAAGATTTAACACTATTTGAGGTGAGAGCGGTCTAGCGGGTCTTCAGATTAGAACCTGACTGCCGGGAGAATCCCTAGCTCAGCCTGGTTCCCCGTGGAAGTCGTTTCCCGTTGGAGACGACGGCTGACTGCTAGTGAGCGGCCCCGGCGCACAGCCGGTAGTTTCCAATCTGATGACCCATGCGTTTACTACTTTCTATCATGGGCATCACCTCCAGGTTTTACTAAATGGTTTATATTTGAACGCACCTCATCCTAATCTGAGATTAAGTATGAGGATTTGTGTGCTACCGATTGGCAGCATTACCAGAAGAACCTGCGTTCTGAGTGTCATTCCGGTATGCACATTTACTAGAATAACACAAGGAATCTGAAATGGGGGGATACAAAGTAAGATTTTTGCAAGATGAAGGCAAATTGCTGCTGCAAGGTTTTCGATCAATCTCTACAGCCAGCGGATTGCAGATCTTGGATTCAAGAGCTGGGCTGTGGGACGATCGGGTGTAAAGCGGGTTTAAATGTGCGATCGGTTTAGATGAAACAAAAAGCTCCCGCCGATAGATCGGCAGGAGCTTTTTAAGCATTAAGGGTAAAGCCTAAACTGCTTTATCTTACCCTTTTAAAATGCTGGAAATTTGGATATTTCGCGCTGATTAAAGTGCGTTACCGCGAGGCAGAACTTCTTCAGGGAAGATGAAGTTTTCGTGGGGTTGGTCTGTCGGAGCCATCCAAGCACGAATGCCTTCGTTAAGCAGAATGTTCTTAGTGTAGAACGTTTCAAACTCAGGATCTTCAGCAGCGCGTAATTCTTGTGATACGAAGTCATAGGCGCGCAGGTTTAATGCTAAACCGACAATGCCAATGGAGCTCATCCACAAGCCTGTGACAGGTACGAACAGCATGAAGAAGTGCAACCAGCGTTTGTTGGAGAAGGCAATTCCGAAGATTTGCGACCAAAAGCGGTTAGCTGTCACCATCGAGTAGGTTTCTTCTGACTGAGTTGGGTTGAAGGCGCGGAAGGTGTTTGAGCCTTCGCCGTCTTCAAACAAGGTGTTTTCTACGGTTGCACCGTGGATGGCGCACAACAGCGCACCGCCCAAGATGCCTGCAACGCCCATCATGTGGAAGGGGTTGAGCGTCCAGTTGTGGAAGCCTTGCAGGAATAGCAAAAAGCGGAAAATTGCTGCGACCCCGAAACTGGGGGCGAAGAACCAGCCTGATTGACCCAAGGGGTAAAGCAGGAACACCGAAACAAACACGGCGATGGGGCCGGTGAATGCTAGGGCGTTGTAGGGACGGATGCCGACTAAACGGGCGATTTCAATCTGACGCAGGCAAAAGCCGATCAGTGCGAAGGCGCCGTGGAGGGCGACAAATGTCCACAGTCCACCGAGTTGGAACCAGCGGGTGAAGTCCCACTGTGCTTCGGGACCCCACAGGAACAGCAGGGAGTGTCCGAGGCTGTTGGCTGGGGTGGAGACTGCTACGGTGAGGAAGTTGGCTCCTTCGAGGTAGGAGCTTGCCAAACCGTGGGTGTACCAGGATGTGACGAAGGTGGTGCCTGTTAGCCAGCCACCGATGGCTAGGTAGGCGCAGGGGAATAGCAGGATGCCAGACCAGCCTACGAAGACGAAGCGATCGCGTTTGAGCCAGTCGTCGAGGACATCAAATATGCCTCTTTCGGTCTGGGCGCGTCCGACTGCGATTGTCATTTACGCAAATCTCCAAATGGATATAATTACAACGGACGTTGTTCTAGTCACAACTTCCCACCTCATAGCTCTGCTGTAGCATAAAATGAGTGGAGTGTGAATATAATTTACGTTTCTTTACCGCTGATGATGATTATAAAGGGAAATCTTTACAATAGCAAGAGCGAATTTTAAGTTTTGAGTAAGTTGGTAGTTCTGACGGGCAAGGCAATAGATCAACTGGGTTTCGGAGCGATCGGGCGATCGCTCAAAGCAGGAAAAT
>NZ_JAUBOQ010000025.1:55035-60740 GCF_036700325.1 Microcoleus sp. Z1_B2 | reverse complement strand
GATTGAGCAAGCGGGTTTCTCTCTCAATCGAGTATGAGAGAATCTGGGTTTCTGAGCTCAGGACAATTGCTCAAAGCAGGAAAATGATTGAGCAAGCGGGTTTCTCTCTCAATCGAGTATGAGAGAATCTGGGTTTCTGAGCTCAGGACAATTGCTCAAAGCCGGAAAATGATTGAGCAAGCGGGTTTCTCTCTCAATCGAGTAGGAGAGAATCCGGGTTTCTGAGCGATCGGCAATTGCTGAGCATGAAAATGATTGAGCAACCGCGGGTTAAAAACTAGAGATTGCTAGCGATCGACATTTTGAGTGAATTTAGCACCCAGATGCTAAACGGCAAGCCCCCTATTCCCTCAACCTAGTGGGGAATTACTTTTTTGACATACTCCCCTGCCTAAAGGCGAGAGGATTCTTAACACTTCATCGACCAATGCTACCGAAGTAGTCTTACGAGCGCCTCCATGTTCATTTTAAGTCGTGGCAATGCCCTATCCCGACTATATGTATCGTTTTGTTTAAAAAACATTAACAATACTTTGTTTTGCTTCCAGGTTGGATTTTAACCATTGCCCTTGGGTCTTTCCCTATTACTGGATCAGTCCCGGTTTCAACTCAAGATGAGTATATATCGCTGCAATCTTAGGTGGGGATTTCAACCAATTAAACTATAGCATAAAGCCGTCCTAAAAGGACGGGGCTTGCATCCCATTTTCTCTGTCAATCAAAATCCGCCTCAATGATTCAACAAAAATGTTGTCTTGGCTGTCATATTCGGTAAAGAACTGCTTACGATTGGGCGTTTTACGATTTGGCGTTTGCGGTGGCTTTACCTGTAATCATTTTAGGTTAAATCCTATAGATTTAACTAGGTTTGTAACAAACTGTTACGAACCCGCAAGACTTAGGAAATGTCACAAGCGCTTTAGGGTGGTCTAGCCCCACAGCATTACCCACCAACTAAACGATAAACATCGGAACATCTGGACGTTTTAGTTGCCAACTTAAATAATTGGGCAGCTTACTCAACAGCACCTAAAGCTTTTAGCAAGGATTTTTGCCCTTGAGTTAAACCTGTAACGCCCTTGATATTCATGCCTTCATAAATTCTTGAAGGGGAGAGATTTTTGTCATACTTCTCCATTTCAACAGTTGAAAATTCAATGGTTTGTTCGCGGTCATCTCTAACTAAATTATGACTATTTTCTATGGGTGTACTAAAAACAGATTTGGCCAAATTAGATCCAGAAAAGTTAACTTTGTACAGATTAACACCCCTCATATCTGCTTGCCAAATAGTGATATCAGAAAAATCAGCGCCCGTTAAATCTAGTTGAAGTTGACATAATAAATTGAAGATATTACCAGCCCCATATCCGGGTGCTACACCCTGCTCTGCTAATTTGATTAAAATGTAATTGAGTTTTTCGGCTAACTTTTCGGTGGTGTTGTACGTAACTAGGAGTCGGGAAATTAAAGGCGTAACAATGGCGCTAATTTGATTTTTTCTGACCGACTCTTCGGCTGTAGCTTTAATCAGAGCATAGTTTTGAATAAAAGGAAATAAGGAACAAGAGGATGTAGAACTATTGCACTCTTCTCTAGTAATTTCTTGGTATAGTTGCTCAATTATTTTTTCTGTGATATAATCTCTGATTAATGGCTGCTGAGTGAAGCCAAAAATACTTTTTTCCGGGACTTGAATTGCGGCTTTTTCAATGAGAGAGCGCCACTGGAGAGATTCTAAGCTTTCTAATAATTCTGCGTGGAAAACGGGCGGGACGATATCATTTAGAAGTTCTGTAGGCAAAACTGGTTCTCGGTTAATGGCTAACCAGTAAATAATTTGTTTCTCTATCGGAGATAAGCGATTAAATTGTTCATCTAACCAAAGGCGAATGCCATTAAAAATAGTTTCTTCTTGTTCAAAGAAATCTCGAATATTTCCCGCAAATAAATCTTGTATGGAACTCGCTGCTATTTTTAAAGCTATAGGATTACCTTGGTAGCATTTTATTAGTTCCGCTTCTTCAGCAGGGGTTCCTATTAAAGACTTAAGTTTGAGGATTTCCTTGGCTGCGAATGGTGCTAAACCTTGAAGTTGCAAGCATCGGACGGGTAAAGTTGCTCCGGTTAAAGATGCAATTTCTCTCGCTTTTTCTCTGCTGACAATTAGCACGCAACTTTGGTGATTGGTTTCAGCAATTTGTCTCAGAAGTTGGCTGTAGTTAGAGAATCCGTCGCGGTAAGTGCCTGCATAGCTACCACTCTGGCAAAGGAAGTCTAAATCATCAAGGATAATCAGACACCGATGCTGCTGTAAATACTTGATAAGAAGAGAGATGCGTTCGCCTACAACCTGGGGTAAATCGGGATTTTGCTCCTTTGATAAAAATTGGATAATTTTAGCTAATTCTTCGGGTAAAGGTGAACTATCTCGCAGGCTTTTCCAGATGACAAATTCAAATTCACTTTGAATTTCTTCTGCTAACTTTACCGATAAAGCAGTTTTGCCAATCCCGCCCATACCGATCAGGGTAATTAAGCGGCAACGATCTTGTAAAATCCAATGTTTAAGGGTAGCTAATTCTTGAGTACGGCCGTAGAAAATAGAAACGTCGATCGCCTCTGATAAATTGTGGTGGGTTTTTGTTACTAAGGAAGGATTTGGGAAGGCGATCGCTTGTTCCTCTGGATAACGTTTTAAGCCCAAAGCTTCCCAAAGGTGACAATTAGCCCAACAATCGGGCAAATGGGGTGATGTTGTTGTCGGTGTTTTATCTGGAGACGGGCGTGTACATGATTCAAGGATTGAGTGAATATTGCGTTTTGTGACTTGAGTTCCCAATGCCAAAGAAATTGTTCGCCATAATTGGGAACCAATATCTTTTAAGTAGTCGGCATCGTATCCTGATGTATCCGCCATGTTTTGATAAGACTGTCCTTGCCAAGATTGGCGGAATACTAGGTCTTGAACGTCGTTTAAGTGGCCTGGTTTGAGTAGGGTGTCTAAAATGGCTAAGGCTTCTTCGAGAGTCATTAGCTGTAAGTGTAAAACAGTGACTAAGTAATTACTCTTATAGACTATCACTTTTTCTAACTCTTGTTACTTTTTTTTACTTTATTTATCAAATCTTCATATAAACTTCTGGCCTTTTCTGACTTTTTCCCACTGTGGAGGTTGAGGTCAGAAGGTTATTGTGTAACTACGAACTAAAGGACTCGTGAGCATAAGGTAAGTATGAAAAAAATCTGTAAATTGCCAACTATGTAACACCTTCTCTTATCACGAACACTTTGGAAATTAGTATCGATTCACTAAATTAACAACCTATCATTCAGAGAGGAACTGAAATGTTCACCCATAAACCTCCAAAATCTCCATACAATATTCTTTCTTTTGACGGTGGCGTAATTCGTGGTCTTTTAACGGCGGTTTTGCTAGAAAAGCTAGAAGAAGAGCTACAGGAAAAGAATCCCGAAAAGGAATTAAAAGATTACTTTGATATCATTGCCGGAACTTCCACAGGTAGCCTCATTGCTTGCGGAATAGCTAGTGGACTTTCCGCCAAACAACTGAAGGGATTTTACCTAGAAAATGGCATGAAAATTTTTCCTAATTTCAAAGAGACTTTGAAAGTTTGGTTGGGTGAGGTGATTCAGGAAAATATTGACTTCAGCAAATTAGATCCTTTACATCTATTTTGTCAAGAAGATAAGAATGACAAGAAATTTATGCTTCAACCTTTCTCCGATGGCAAAGGTCTGGAGGAGGTAATCAAAAGTGTATTTGGCTGTCAGGAATTTGGTCAATTGCCAAAATTAGTAGTCATCCCAAGCTACGATGTCTATAATCACGATGCTGTAATCTTCAAGAACTATCGAGAAGAGTATAAAACAATGCCAGTGTGGGAAGTTTGTAGAGCATCGTGCGCTGCACCTATGGCTTTTCCGGCTCACGTTACCCAGAATAAGGAATTTCTTAAATCTCTTAAAGTAAAGGCAACAACAGCTACCAAAGCAGGGAAAGAGACAACTATAAAAATCCCGGATGAAGGTATCCCTTTAATTGATGGCGGTGTTGTTGCCAATAACCCTGTACTTTGTGCGATCGCCGAAGGACGCAAACAATTTAAAGATTTTCCTTCTGTAGTCGCTTCTTTTGGTTCTGGTATGGCTTTGAATCGGATTACAGTTGAAGAAGCGAAAGAGTGGGGTAGCTTGAATTGGGTAAGTATAGTCAAAGGTATCCCGATGCTAGATGTATTGTTTGATGGTTCAAATGATGCCAATGATTATGTTGCCAAAGAATTACTTGAGGGAGAGAGCGAATACTTCCGCTTTCAACCGCTTCTGACAGAGAATGTCAAGGCTTTTAGTGCCGATCCAGATAATCTCTATTTATTGGTTGAGATAGCAGAAGAATTCCTTAAAACTAAGGAATGCAAGGAGGATATGAGTAAGCTTGTTAAATCTCTGACATCGCATCATTCCTTCTTGGATTCTATGCGGGAGGTAATTCCTCATTTGAGTCAATCGTAAGAGCACTATTGAGTCAAGATCAGAAAATTTCTTCCCCTGCAAGGATTTCTGGCATTCTCTGAGAGAAATTAGCCCACTAATTTCGATCTGACTTACGCATAAAGTCCTAGAAACTGGGTTTTTTACGAAAATACTTCGTTGAAGGCCACAGATTCAGTAAAAAACCTGGTTTCTTTAGTCGATATTGATGTTGAGTTACAGAAATTCCAACATCATTCATTTCAACAAATTTTAATTCTTGAGGTAAACTACCATGGCTACTTCTGATATAAAATCTGGTCAATTGGATAACAATGACATTATTTTTCCAGTTCCCCCTGAACTTAGTGGCTTCACCCGGGCTGATGAATATGACTTGAATACAGATGCGATCGGGGAAGCACTCAAGCTGGCTCTTACAACTACAGATCGAAACAGCAAATATGATCCGTTTCTGCAAGTTATAGATGTCAATACGGGTCGGGTGGTTGCTGATTCAGACGATGGATCTTCAGAGAGTCTAAACTCATTGATTGAAGCCGGTCAGCCTGCCGGAAATATTGATTTATTTGACGATCCGGCAATTCCTAATTCTTTGACAATTGACGGCAGCGCCAAGTACAAAGTCCGCGTCACCAGCGTGAATTCATTTACCAGCCCGTCGTCTACTTATCCCTACAGTTTGCGGGCCAGCGTTCCTAATGGTAATGTTAGTTTAGTTGCGAGAGGTAGCAACTTCAGCAGCAGCCCTCTAACGGGCAACTCTATCACCTTCGCTGGTAAATTGGAGAGCGCCAAAGACTTTACTTTTCCGGTCAAGGCTCCCAGTAGTGGCAGCACACTTGCTGATGAATTTCAAGTCAAAATATCCTCGGTGGGCGAACCGATCAAAATTTCCCTCAGCAGCACGACAAATGGCTTTGACCCTTATGTGGAAGTTGTCAACGCTAATACTGGGGAAGTTGTTGACTTCAATGATGACGGTGGCGGTGGTAAGAATGCGCTGCTTTCTGTCCCGTACCAAGCAAATACTGAATACAGAATCCGTGTCAGCAGTAAAACTGCATTAGCTTCCTCTGCTGATTACAGCTTACAGGTCAGCACTTCTTCGGGCAATACTGTCACTTTGACCCCCCGGAGTGGTGACACCGGATCATCGTCGAACAGTGGCGGTAACGGAACATCGACAG
>NZ_JAUBOQ010000025.1:0-54935 GCF_036700325.1 Microcoleus sp. Z1_B2 | reverse complement strand
GTAATTTGAATACCGGAACATCGACAGGTAATTTGAATACCGGAACATCGACAGGTAATTTGAATACCGGAACATCGACAGGTAATTTGAATACCGGAACATCGCCACAGATTTTCGGTACACCTGTAGATATCGCAACACCAACAATTAATGCCCCCGGCTCAGGCAATCCTACTGGGCAATCAGCAAACACTGTTAGGGATTTATTTTACAACCTCTCAGACAGTAAGGATGATATTTTGCTGTTCTCACTGCCCTCGACGGCTACTGGCAAACAAATCTTAGCCCTATCTGGCAGCGATAATATTACCGGCACCAGCGGCGCTGATACGGTTAACGGAATGCAAGGAGCCGATACAATTGACGGAGGTACGGGTAATGACAGTTTATCCGGCGGTAAAGAGTCAGATTCCCTGGAAGGTGGTGCTGGCAACGACGATATATTAGGCAACAATGACAACGATACTATTACCGGAGGAGAAGGCAATGATACTATCCGGGGCGGTAAAGAGAAAGATAGCCTGACTGGTGGTGGTGGCGATGACTTTCTCTATGGCGATCGCCATCAAGATTTTCTCACCGGTGGCGATGGAAACGATACATTTGTCTTAGCTGGGGGACAGATAGCAGCGCTCAGTTTAACAGATGCAGATGTGATTACAGACTTCAAGACTGGCGACAAAATTGGTCTAACCGACGGGAGTACATTTGGCGGCCTCTCCTTTGAAGATGTCAGTTTGACGCTGAATGGACAATCTGCTGTCAATTCTACAGCAATTAAAGCCGGCTCCAGTTATTTGGGTATCGTTCAAGGGGTGGCGAAAAGCACTTTGACGGCAAATGCTTTTGTGATTCTGTAGCATGGGCTTTGTCCACTCTATTTGAGTGAAATTAATCGCGATCGCCTTTGAGTTTGAGAGGAGGCGATCGCACTTGTATTCTTCCTGTGCGAGGGGCGATCGCACTCATCACCATGTGCCAGTTGCGTCCATGACCACGAATTTCTTCATGTGGTACCCGCCACGTGATTTATCTCGCGCAAATCAATCCAAAATCTAAAATCTAAAATCCTTGCGTCCCCCGAATTGATCTCGCGCAAGTCAATCCAAAATCTAAAATCTAAAATCTAAAATCGAATGACTGTCCTCATCTTCCCCATCCCCCCATCTTTTCCATCCCATCATCCTCTTCTGCTCCTCAGCACCTATACTTAAAATTGGGATCTTACAGTTAATTTTTTTAAACCGAATGTTCAGCATTGACATCATTGTGAAAAATACGCCCGTCTCGCTGTCGGTGCAGCGGAAGTTGGAGGAGGACGCTGAGACTGTTTACCAGCAGGTACTGGCGGCGATTCGCAACTCCCAACCGCAAATTTTGGAACTCACCTGCGAGAAAAATCCTGAGAAAAAGGTGGCTGTACTCAGCAGCGAGATTTCTGGGGTGGTGGTTTCTCAGAAATCGGGGGCGTCATCTACAGGCAGATCCCCTGGCTTTGTCTCGATGACAGCAGAATGAGGGCTGGGGGTGTTGGTGCCGATATGAGCCCGTCAGCCGTTGCTGTGCGGGATTTGGGTTTTTGCTGGCCGTCGGGCGATCGAGTGTTGCAAGGTTGCTCTCTGGATGTACCCAAGGGCGAGTTTTGGATGCTTTTGGGCACTAACGGCAGCGGCAAGTCTACGCTGTTGAGGCTGATGGCTGGGCTGCTGCACCCCCAGTCGGGGGAAATTGACCTGAGTGGGCGAGTGGGTTTTGTGTTCCAAAATCCGGATCACCAATTGGTGATGCCGACGGTGGGTGCGGATGTGGCTTTTGGTTTGGTGGAGGAAAAGCTTTCTAACGTTCAGGTGCGGGAGAGGGTGGCGGAGGCTTTGGAGGCTGTGAATTTGCTGGATTTGCAGCGGCGGCCGATTTATGCTTTGAGTGGGGGCCAGAAGCAGCGAATTGCTCTTGCTGGGGCGATCGCCCGTCACTGCGAAATTTTGCTGTTAGATGAACCGACGGCTTTGTTAGATCCTGATTCTCAGTTGGATTTGGTGGCGGCGGTGCAGCGGTTGGTGAAAAATCGCGGGATTACGGCTTTGTGGGTGACTCACCGTTTGGATGAGTTGAATTTCTGCGATGGGGCTTTTTTGTTGGAAAAGGGCCAAGTTGTCGATCGGGGAGATCCGGCGCGTTTGAAGCAGCGGTTGATGCAAAGCCAAGATGTTTAGCTGTTAAGCAATTTGAGTCATAGTCGCGGCCGGGGCGGGTTTATCTGAATTTCTCACTTGTGTTGTAGATTAGGGTGAACCCGCCCCTACGGTATTTGTGATAATTAACCCGATATAATCTAACTAAATTCACCGCAATCCTCGATCGCGCAACCAAGCATCTGCCCAAATTGTATCGGCTTCTGACAGCGGTGGTATGACTTCCCAGTTGCGATAATCTATCTTGAGGTCGTAACTTGCTATGTCGTAAGTTTGAGTGAATAATTCCTGCAAATTGATTATAGGTTCGGTATCGCCCGATCGCAGCGGCAAAGGAAAGGCAGGCATCGGGTTTTGCAGGTTAAAAGCGTACAAATCTGCTCTGGGACGGCGATTTCCCCGACACACCAAAACACTATAGTGGCTTTCAATGTCATGGCCAATAACTGGCATTTTTTGACCGCGCCGCAATAAATCTATTTCAATTAAATGAGTGCGACTGGATAAAATTTCTTCTCGCTTTTCTTCGTACATTTGTCGTCCTTTTCCTGTGCGCTTATTGCTAGGCGAGAGGATTTCAATCAGGGTGATTAGTTCTTGGTTTCCTCTTTCTCTAATTTCTAAATAGCCTTCCCGAACCTGGTAGGGCATGGGAATATTTACTGTCAAGGGTTGTGTTGGTGGCGCTGCAACGGCTACGTTTGATGTGATTAATTCGGTTGTAGTTCTTGGCTGAATTACGTTTACATTAGGAATGCCAATTGATAAATTGTCGTCAGCGGTTTCATACATTCTCACTTCTACAGACACTAAATACTTAGGACGCAGTTGGGGAGATAATAATCTGGCAATTTCAATAATTAGCCAGTGGTGTAGGGCAGGCCAGAGTTCGGGATGCTCTAAATACGGGTCCATACCGGGAAAGGGAGATGGCATTGATGTGACTCCTTGACTCAAGTCTATTTATAGTTTAGCAACATTTCAATTCAATATTTGTGGAACAGGCATCTTGCCTGTTTTTTGGGCGGGCAAGATGCCTGTTCCACAACATATTTTAATGTTTGTGGAACCGGCATCTTACCTGTTGTTCACACTTTTCAACGCTTAAACTTCGATCGACAATTGCATCGGAATTGGAACGCTGTTTTCATCTAAGACAGACAGCGCATTCACGAAAACAATTGTATGCGGGACTGCGGGCATTAAGCGGCGCAGTGCATTTAGGTAAGATTCGGCATCGGGGCGGCGGCTGAAACGGGCGACTGTTAACCGCTGACAGTTGGGGAGGTGGCGAATTATGCACCAAGGCACAAGTCGATCGCGATATGTCGATTGTTTTGGTATCATAGGAAAATCCTTCCCACTTTTGTGGGTGGTGAATGAAAGGCGATCGCTCTAGATTTCTCAGGTCGGAGGGCGATCGCTGTTAATTGTATATTCATTAAATTACGAGTAGTCGTAATTGTCAAGGGCGGAATGGGACGAATTAGACTGCGAGTTCGAGAACTTGCTCAAGAGAAGGGTTGGACTCTTAGGGAAGTCTCCAACAGAACGGGTATTCCATACACTACGATCGCCACCTATGCCAGTTCTCCAGGTATGGCAACTGTAGACTACACAGCTTTGGACAAGATGGCCCGTGCGTTCGATATTGCGATCGAAGATTTAGTTGAGATTTTGGAACAATAAACTGATTTATCAGCGGGAAGATGGGGCTAATACGGTTGCGAGTTCGATAACTAGCCCAGGAAAAGGGTTGGACGCTGAAAGAAGTCTCTGACAGAACGGGAATTCCCTACAGCACGGTTAAAAAATACGCCCAAGCTCCCAAAATGGCAACGGTGGACTACACGGCTTTGCAGAAACTTGCTGCTGTCTTCGATTTGATGATCGAAGATTTGGTTGAGGTTTTGGAAGGGTAAACTGATTTTTGATTTAGTTTTTGCACTTCTTGCAACAGTCCGTCGGGGGTTGAAACCCCCGCCTCAAAGCTCAAGTCGTCTAAAGACGACTGAAAAGGCGATCGAGATCCCCTTCAATCCTTTTTTTGAAATTTTTAGGATTTACGCACGGGTGGTCAGAAACCGGGTTTTTGCGGGAATACTTCGTTACAGCCCGCAGATTTTGCAAAAAACCCGGTTTCTCTGACGAAGCGCATAAGTCCCGATCGCACTCAATTCGATCGCCCATTCTAAAAATCGCAAAAATCTTCAATTCCGGCACGAATTGCCAAAAGTGCGATCGACCCTGCCAGTCTTGATGGTAAGCTGGTGGTTGACGCTAAAAATTGGGCGATCGCACTTATCAGAGCCTCAATTTCTTTTTCTAAGTTTTCCTGCAACTTCTGTTCGACTTCTAATTCAATTTGCGATCGAAGTTTTGCCTCAATTTCCCGTTCTAATGTTTGGCGTAATCGATCCTCCTGTGCTTTTTCCCGTTGTTGTTGTTTTTCGCGATCGATTTCAGCTCTTTTCTTAATTGCTTCCTCAGCGATGCGAATATTTTCTTCAATGGGTACACCTTCAGGAGTACACATCTGCCCGTACCATGTCGCTTGTGAATCTGGGGGATTACGGCGACCAAAAAATATCTGAATCGCTTCATCATCATGCCGATGCGATAGCACGTAAGCTTTTAATTCGGATCTGCTCATTTCATCAAAGTTCGGTTTCATCCAAAAACCTCCAAAGTCAATTACTAGATACGATTACTTGCAGATCATCACTTACGAAAATATACACTTCTGTGGTTTGAGCATTAAAACGGAATAGTTGAATATCTCGGTAGTAGCTAGAGAACATCTGGCAGACGCGCAGACAGGCTTGGGCTTGTTCGTCAGTGGGATTAATCTGAAGTTCCTCAATTGTGGCACAAACTTTTGAATATAATATAACTTACGCATAGGAACCCAGAAACCGGGTTTTTTCGAGAAGACTTCTTGACAGTGCAAAGACTCGGTAAAAACCCGGTTTCTTTGTCGGAGTGCGTAAATCCCGATCGCATTAAAAAGAGGTAGCTTGCGATTTTTAGTTGGTGGGGGCGGGTTTTTTAGATTGTCTATCTGTGTCATAAAGGGTTGGAAAAACCCGCCACCACAGGTCGATCGAGGATGTGCGATATGTCAGATTTTACGGTTAATTCCCCTACTTCATCTCATAACCAAACAAATTCGGATCGACTTCTCCCAAATTCAAATCAGCCAAACCATACTCAGCCCAACGCCTTTCTACCATCGCCGCCACATCCGGATCTGACTCCAAAACTTCCCCCCATTCGTGATCCGTTTCCGGCGGCATCTTCGTAGTAGCATCAATCCCCATTCTGCCTCCCAAACCAATCTTTTCACTGGCAAAATCTAACGTATCAAAAGGCGTATTCGGCAGAATAAATACATCCCGCACCGGATCGACTTTAGAACTAATTGCCCAAACTACTTGACGCGGGTCGCGAATGTTGATACTTTTATCGACAACAATCACAAACTTAGTGTAAGTAAACTGCGGTAAAGCACTCCAAAATGCTAAAGCAGCCCTGCGCGCTTGACCGGGATATGCTTTATCGATCGAGATAATTGCCGCCTTATAACTCAGCGCTTCCATCGGTAAGAAGAAATCGACAATTTCCGATACTTGCTGCCGCAAAATAGGGGTATAAATACGGTTAAGCGCGATCGCCATCATTGCTTCTTCTTTCGGCGGCCGCCCGCTAAATGTGGTCAGATAAATCGGGTCTTTGCGGTGCGTCATGCAGTGGAACCGCACCAACGGCGAATCTTCGACACCGCCGTAATAACCCATGTGATCGCCGAAGGGCCCGTCGGGCAGAACTTCCCCCGGCGTAATCGTTCCTTCTAACACAATTTCCGAGTCCGCCGGTACTTCCAAATCTACGGTTTTGCACTTCGCCAATTGCACGCCGGAACCGCCGTAAAGTCCGGCAAATAACCATTCCGATAAATCTACAGGAATTGGGGTTGCTGCGGCGAGAATGATTAAAGGATCGACTCCCAGGGCGATCGCAACTTCCAACTTTTTACCAGCCTGCGCCGCTTTCCGCAAGTGCCGCGCGCCGCCCCGCACCGATAACCAGTGTACAGTCATCGTGTTTTTTGACTGCAACTGCAACCTATAAACCCCCACATTCGGCGTGCCCGTTTCGCAATCTTTGGTAATTACCAAACCCAGGGTGATAATTTTGCCCGCATCTCCCGGATAAGGGCGAATCATCGGGATTTTGTTCAAATCCAGCCCTTCTCCCTCAATTACCACTTGCTGACAAGCTGGGAAAAAGTCGCGCCCCGGTTTGGCTTTCACTACGTCAAACAGGACTTTGCCGAATTCTATCGCTTGGGAAATCTTTTTCGGCGGTTTTGGCTGTTGCAGCATTCCCAGTTTTTTGCCGAGCTCTTCTAGTTCGATCGGCTTTTCCATGTTCATCGCCCAGCAAACGCGCTCTTCCGTACCTAACAGGTTGATTGCGACGGGGAATTCGGCCCCTTTGACGTTTTCAAACAGCAGTCCAGGGCCGCCTTTTTGCAGCATTTGGTTGGAAATTTCGGCAATTTCGAGGTCGGAATCGACTAAGGCGCTAATCCGGCGCAGTTGTCCCCGTTCTTCGAGTAGTTTTAGGAATCCCCGCAAGTCTCTAGCCATTTTTTTTAAGAATTGTTAACGTTCTTTTGTTATTATGAGCCGATCGACTGCCACAAGTTACTCCTGAACCGCTCAAAAGATACGTATTTAACGAACCGCGAAGACGCCAAGGGCGCGAAGGAAGAGGAAGAAGAAGATAGGTAATGCCTTGTTGGGTTGGGGAGTAGGCTGCATAATGGGTTACATGAAATGTCCAAGATGCGAATCTGACGAAGTTCGTAAAAACGGCCGTCCCAACGGGCACCAGCGGTATCTTTGCAAAGCTTGCCGCAAACATTTTTTTGACCCGCCCAGTCCGCCGTCTTTCAGTCGCAAATGCACGGAAACACGGTTAAGCGAAGTTATCCCGCAAGGAATCGAGTCTGCAACCACCACAGAGTCCGGCGGGATTGCGATTTTGCTGTTAGATGCCGAAAATCTGAAACTTAAGGTTAATACAGAACAATTCTTAGCCGATTTGTGCGACTATCCCCTGCAAGTTAAAATTGCTTTTGCTAACTGGAAAAATCCGAGTATCGGCAAGTTGGATGCTGAACTTTACGATCGCGGTTACGAACTGATTCACGTTCCGGGCGGTGCTAATAGTGCTGACGGTAAAATGATTGCTTTTGGCGCGGCTATTTTATATCGATATCGGGATGTAAAACAAGTTTTTGTCTGTTCTTCGGACGGTTTGTTAAATCATCTTTGCAATCAGTTGCAAAATCAGGGAGTGACTGTGTTTCGGGTGCGTCGGCAAAATTCAGTTTTATCTGTAGAAAACTGTCAGAATGGTGAGAGCAAGCACTATTCTTGCGAAAGGGAAGAGGAAATCCCTAGTTTTGCAGAATTGGCTAATCAAGTTGCAGAGTTGTTGAAGGCTGAACACAAATCTATTGATGAGCGGATCGCTCGTTTTTCTAGTGTGGCTGAGCTTTTTCAAGAGCGCCACACTATTGTTTTCCCTTCTACAACTTCCCCTGCTGCACTGTCGGAGTCAGCAGAAGACAAAATTTCTTCTGGGACTAAAGAGTGTATAACTCCTCTTGTCGTGGATCTAGATATTGAATCCCAAAAAGTTCCCGAAACCAAGTCAGTCAATTCAATTGGGATTCATTCGCTGGATGCTTTAGAAAAGATACTTGTAGCAATGATTGCGAAAGCGATAGTTGATTTAAAACAAAATGCTATTCCCGTCACAACAATCAAGAAACAATTTTATACTAAATATCAGTGTCATGCCGATTTAATTGTGAAAAATTTTTTGCCGGATTCTAGTCTAATTAATTTTTTTAAATCGCGTCCGTCTGTTTTCAAAATGGAATTGCTCGGTAACGAACATCAAGTGGCGATCGCTCCAAAAGCAGCAGCATCTTCAAAAACACAGTCCTCAGCCGCCCTGGAAGCATCTATAGCAAATATTGTATTGGCATTAACTGCTAAATCTCCAGGCAATTACATTGGCATTAACCAGGTAGCCACCGAATTTCACAAGCAATACGGTCAACCAATTACTAAAAAGCTGCAATCGCTGCATTTGGGTAGCAATTTTCACGATTTTTTGCAGTCATGCCAAAAATTCAAAGTTCAGAAAAAGGGTAAGGAGCATCAAGTGGCGATCGCCAAAGTTACGGATTAAATATATGACTCAAAAGTCATAAATTGTGAGGGTAAGGTGCCCTTGGACGTACCTTACAAGCTATAGCAGTCGCCAAGGTGCTTCGGTAACGCTTGCTCTTGGACTACGCTCATGTACTCCCTGGCGATCGTATTCAAGATTAAGGTCAAACAGACAACTTTTCGCCTCTCAGGTTTTAATCGGGCGGCCCACTTTTCTTGCAACCAGTCCGAGGCTTTAACCCTCTGTTATCGAATTGCTTACCTATTTTTAACCATTTTTGATTAGCTATTGTGATAAATTATCAGAGGACATCAGTTATTTTAAATAACCATCTACTAGCAATCCTTAGTTATTAGTTTTTAAAGCGGATTTTTTGAGTCAGTTTGGAGCGACTCAATTACTGAATAACAATTACTCCATCACTAACTAGCACGAAAAATTAATTATTTTCAAAGTCTCAATACACTCTCGATCGCCAACAATCAAAAGCCCAGGTTTAAATGAAAACTGCCCCTTCGCATCTGCCACCTGAGTCTAAGCTTTGGCAGCGCAATTTAACCTCAGCTATGTGGAAAGAATATGCTTTACACGCTCTATTGGGAATACTCGGATGTATTCCCGCATTCATCACCCTAGGGATTATTACAGTCCTGATTTATGAAACAGCAATTTTCTTCCAAGAAGTACCTTTGTGGAGATTTTTGACAGATACGCAGTGGACGCCGCTTTTTCCCAATAAAACCTTTGGTATTATGGTACTTGCCAGCGGCACATTGTTGACAACGGCGATCGCCATGACTGTTGCCGTGCCTGTTGGCTTCCTCACTGCCATCTACCTCAGCGAATACGCTCCCCATAGAGTGCGTTATCTGCTCAAACCCTTTATAGAAACTCTATCGGGCATCCCCACTGTAGTCTATGGCTATTTTGCTCTGTTATTTGTTACCCCGCTGCTGCAAAAACTTATCCCCAATCTAGCCGGGTTTAGCCCTTTAAGCGCAGGTTTAGTCACTGGCATAATGATTGCACCTATTGTATCTTCTATGAGTGAAGACGCTATTCAAAATGTCCCAAAACGATTACAGGAAGCAGCTTATGCTTTAGGTTTTACAAAACCAGAAATTATCACTAAAATAATTTTACCAGTCGCATTTCCAGGCATCATTGCCTCCTTTACATTAGCAGCTTCTCGCTGTTTGGGAGAAACCCTGATCGCCTCCATTGCAGCAGGACAAAATCCCCAATTTGCTCTGAATCCGCTAGAAGCAGTATCGACAATGACTGCTTTTATAATTCAAGTAAGTTTGGGCGATATACCTATAAATTCTCTAGAATTTCACACTATTTTCACAGTAGGGACGGTCATATTTTTGATGACCTCGATCCTCAACACACTGAGTCACTTGCTTGTCCGGCGTCACCGCGATTTAATGTTAGAAGTCCCAATTGGCAGCCCGGAGGTAAATCAAGAACATTTAGCTATTAATTCTCGGTCAGATATCGCTCAATACTCCCCTCAAAAAATACCGAAATTTACTCACATTTTTCAGCCTGATTTCACCAAACGTCACTTCCTAGATCGAATTTTCATAATTCTCACAGTTATTCCACCTTTGGTTTTAATAACCGTTCTAGGGCTTTTATTATTTGATGTGTCTCAAGATGGTCTCTCGCGCCTTAACTGGCAATTTATCACGTCATTTGCTTCCAGAAACCCCGAAGAAGCAGGAATTTACGTAGCCTTAGCGGGAACTTTTTGGTTGCTGGGATTAACTGCAATTTTCGCTACTCCCATTGGAGTAGGAGCAGCCATTTATCTCGAAGAATATGTCCCCAATAATCTATTTAGCCAATTCCTTGAAATTAATATTGCAAATTTAGCAGCAATGCCCTCTATTATTTATGGCTTGCTAGGGCTGGGAATATTTGTTCACGGATTAGGATTTTTAACTGGCAAGTACAGTTTACTTTCTGCGTCCCTCACCCTATCCGTAATCGCTTTACCCACCATAATTATAGCGACTCGTTCAGCACTGCGCGCCGTTTCCCATAGCTTGCGGGAAGGAGGCACCGCTACAGGAATGACTCGGTGGCAGGTTTTGTGGCATCTAGTCCTGCCATCTGCAATGCCCGGTATTTTAACGGGAATTTTTTTATCCCTTTCCCGTGCAATTGGTGAAACAGCCCCGCTAATTGCGGTAGGTGCATCTGCTTTTATTACCTTTACGCCCGCTTTATCTCTGGAGGGGTTGCACAGTCCTTTTACCGCTCTACCCGTTCAAATATTTAACTGGGTTTCTCGAAGTCAAGCCGATTTCCAACAAAATGCTGCTGCTGCAATTATCTTGCTAATTGGCATTCTATTTGTGATGAATATTTCGGCTATAATATTGCGAGATTGCTATAGCAAAAAACAAGCTTAAAGCATCACAAAGCAATTAGCAAACCTCACCCAAGTAGCAATAAAATTCTGCACCTGTAAACCTAACAATCAAAGGTTAGGATTGTAACAGATAAATTATTGGTTTTTTCTTGCACTCCTATCCGCAATTCCCAATCGCCAATACCCAGTTTATTTCTACCTATGCAAACAGATTTTGAATTGCCAACACCCCTAGAAGCTATTTTGCGCGTCCAGCAACTATCGGTATCCTACAATGACACTTTAGCCATACAAGGAATCAATATGGAAATTTACAAAAATCAAGTTACAGGATTTATCGGCCCTTCTAGCTGCGGAAAAACGACCCTGCTGCGCTGTTTTAATCGTATCAACGACTTAGTTAAAGGCGCTAAAATAACCGGAAAAATTACTTTTTACGATAGAGACATCACAGAGTTCAATCTCATAGAGATTCGCCGCCGCATCGGTATGGTATTTCAAAAACCTAACCCATTCCCCAAATCTATTTACGAGAACATTGCTTTGGGACTTCGCGTCAACGGCTATCGGGGAAATATTGACGAGCTTGTCGAAGATGCTCTCCGTCAAGCAGCGCTGTGGGACGAAGTAAAAGATCTGCTTAATAAAAATGCTATGACTTTATCAGGCGGCCAGCAGCAGCGACTTTGCATTGCTAGAGCCTTAGCACTGCAACCAGAGGTAATTTTGATGGATGAACCTTGTTCAGCGCTTGATCCAATTTCAACTTTACGCATAGAAGAATTAATTAACAGGCTGAAGAAGCATTACACAATTGTTATAGTCACGCACAATTTACAGCAGGCTTCAAGAGTGGCTGACCTTGTTGCTTTTTTTAATATCAAGATTCAAGAAGGAAGGCGAGTCGGCGAGCTTGTAGAGTATGCTTCAGCTCCTTCTATTTTCCTGAATCCTCAACATAAAGCGACTTGTGATTATGTGAGCACTTACAGCCGCATAGAGAGTGTAATTAGTTAAAAAGTTAGGGTGCGTTATATCTAGTTGTAACGCACCTTACTTGAGTTATAGATTATCCAAATCGACCTTCTACATATTCTTGAGTTTGCTGCTTGGCAGGATTGTTAAAAATAGTCTTAGTTTGATTAAACTCGACCATTTCACCTAAATACATGAAAGCTGTATAGTCAGAAACCCGTGCGGCTTGCTGCATATTGTGAGTAACAATTAGAATTGTTACTTGTTCTTTCAACTCGGCAATTAAAGCTTCAATGCTGGAAGTTGCGATCGGGTCTAGGGCAGAAGTTGGTTCGTCAAATAAAATTATCTCAGGTTCCGTTGCGAGAGCTCTAGCAATGCACAACCGCTGCTGTTGGCCTCCCGAAAGATTAAACGCCAAATCATTTAATCTGTCTTTTACTTCATTCCACAAAGCCGCGCCCCGCAGAGCTTTTTCGACTTTTTCATCCATGACGCTGCGCTTCGTTTGACCCCGCACCCGCAACCCGTAGACTACATTTTCATAGACTGACTTCGGGAAAGGATTTGGCTTTTGAAATACCATGCTAATCCGCATCCGAACTTCGATGGGATCTACCTTGCGGCTGAGGATATTAATCTCATCGGAGTCCAGCAAGATTTCCCCTTCGTAACGATTGCCGGGATAGAGGTCGTGCATCCTATTAAAACACCGCAGCAGCGTAGTTTTGCCACAGCCAGACGGGCCAATTAGCGCGGTCACTTTTTTATCATCAACAACTAGGTTGATATTTTTCAGTGCCTGAGTTGAACCGTAGAAAAAATTCAGGTTTCTGACTTCAGCTTTTGCCTTAACGGTAGTTGAAGACGAAGAGTTGGTTGTGATTTTTTTTACCATTTGATGTTTTTGCGGAAAATATAGCGGAGATAAATTGCCAAGCCATTCATTGCCAAAGTCATCGCCAGTATTATCAGGCCTGCTGCGGCAGCGTTGTTTTGAAATTCCGGTTGCGGGCGGGATACCCAGTTGAACATTTGCATGGGCATGACTGTGAAGGGTGACATCAGCCATTTAAACGAAACATAAGGAAATTCGGATTGCAGGGGAGAGTCGGGCAAAAAGGCAATAAATGTGAGAGCCCCAATTGTAATTAGAGGTGCTGTTTCTCCGATCGCCCTTGACAACCCCACAATTACTCCTGTCATAATACTGCCAGCGGAGTATGGCAAAACGTGATCCGAAATCGTTTGCCACTTGGTAGCGCCTGTGGCGTAGGAAGCTTCCCTGATCTCATTAGGAATAGCCCTCAGTGCCTCGCGAGTAGTAACAATTACTACTGGTAAAATCAGCAGTGCTAAAGTCAAACCAGCAGTGAGAATGCTCTGACCCAAGTTTAATTGATATACAAAGAAACCTAAAGCTAAAAGTCCATAAACAATTGAAGGAACGCCTGCTAAATTAGTGACATTAATTTCGATAAAATCAGCAACCCAATTTTTCCGGGCGTACTCTTCCAAGTAAATACCCGACGCAATACCCAAGGGAACCGCGGCTAAAGCTGTTACTAACATTACTAAAGCCGAGCCTACCCAAGCAGACAGTACGCCTGCATCTTCCGCGCGACGGGATGGGAACGATGTCAAGAATTGCCAGGAAAGACGCGGTAAACCATCGATCGCCAAATCAATGATTAATGCTAACAGGACAACCACGCCTACTAGCATCAACAATAAGCCGATCGCAGCGAAAATGCTGTCCCACAGCTTAGCTTTTGCAATTATTTTTCGGATTTCCTGTATATTTTTTACGGCCATATTTTGGGAGTTAGTAATTGGCAATTGATGATTAGTAATTGGTGAGGAGTTTTGATTCTTGTGTTTAGTCAACTCAAGCCTTAAAACTTTCTTTTTATACCAATTTAATGGGTAGTTTCACATAGCTAGATCCCCCTAAATCCCCCTTAATAAGGGGAGTAGGGGTTGACTTTGAGAAGAATCCCCCCTTATTAAGGGCGGAGAGAAGAATCTTGTCCCCCCCTTACTAAGGGGGGTTAGGGGGGATCTGATTGTATGGAAACTCACCAAAAATGGGTATTACCCTTACTTAGTATTAGTAGATTTCCCTGTAACGCTTGCTCAGAAAATGCCCAATTATGTTAAATATCAAAGTCATCAACACTAGGGTAAGCCCCGCCACAAAAATTGTTTGATACTCTAAGCTGGCGTGCGGCAAGTCGCCGAGACTAACTTGCACGATATAAGAAGCAATTGTAGCACCGGGTTCCATTGGATTCCAGGTATAACTCGGCTGCAAACCAGAGGCGATCGCGGGGACCATTGTAAGGCCCACAGCGCGAGAAATTGCCAAAATGTAAGAAGCAGAAATTCCCGAAAGTGCAGCGGGAAAAACTACCGACGTTGCTGTTTGAAATCGTGTTGCTCCCATTGCATAAGCGCCTTCCTTGAGATATACTGGCACAGCTCGCATTGCATCTTCGCCGATCGAACTAATGAAGGGTACAATCATAATACCCACCACCAATCCAGCGCTCAACATATTGAATCCCGGTAAATCCGGCAGCACTATTTGCAACATCGGGGTTACAAATAAGAAGGCAAAGTAACCGTAGATTACTGTGGGAACTCCCGCCAGCAATTCCAACGCTGGCTTCATCACCTCGCGCACCCGACTGTCAGCAAATTCGCTCAGGTAAATCGCAATGATTGTACCCATAGGAATTGCCACCATCATTGAAACTCCCGCAATTACCAAAGTACCCGAAACTAGGGGCAAAATCCCGTAGCGAGGCTCGGAAAATAGGGGAGTCCATTCTGTACTCGTGAGAAATTCCACCAAAGAAACTTGTTGGAAGAAACCCAAGGACTCCGAAACTAGGATGTAAAGAATAGCGAAAGTAGTTACTACTGAGGAAAAGGCTGCGAGGAACAGCAAAAAAGCGATCGCACCTTCGCGCAAATCCCTCACTAGCTTTGGGGAAAACGCGGCTTGTTTGGATAATTTCAGTGATTTTTGAGCCATTAGTTATCAAGAGTTATTGGTTATTAGTCATTAGCGATCGGTCATTAGTAGTGACTCTCGGATTGGCACCCCGAAATATTGATATAATTTTTGTAAGTAAATGCAGCGCCACGATCGGGATTTACGCCAGTAACTAATGACTGCTGACTAAATAAATACCGATAAACTTGCTATCTGGCTTCGCGCTTCAACATTTCCTCAATCGTCAAACCTACAGCTTCTTCGCCACCGAAAATAGTACCTACACGACGCTTGGTAAAATGACCCATAGCAGTTGTATAAGCCTGTGGAGGTAGAGCTACGTACTTGACATCGCGCGCTAGTTTAGCACCGTTCTTGATATAGTATTCGACAAACTGCTTCACTTCCGGTTTATCTGCCGACTTGGCATTAACGTAGATGAACAGAGGACGGGATAGCGGTTGATAAGAGCCATTTTGCACTGTCTGTGCAGAAGGCAATACAGGTCCTCTACCACCATTAATTGCCACTGATTTGAGCTTGCCCTTATTTGCTTCGTAATAAGCGTAGCCAAAGTAACCTATGGCATTTTTGTCGCGAGAAACACCGTTGACTAACACGTTGTCGTCTTCGCTGGCAGTGTAGTCGCCCCGGCTAGATTTAGATTTACCGACGATCGCTTCAGTAAAATAGTCAAAAGTTCCAGAAGCCGTACCAGCACCAAAAAGCTTCAGGGGTGCGTTGGGAAATCCTGCCCGAATTTGGTTCCAGTTATTGATTTTACCCTGAGCTCCGGGTTCCCACATTTTCTTGAGTTCGGCAACTGTCAAGTTTTGCGCCCAGGTATTTTGGTTGTTAACCACCACTGTCAGAGCGTCATAAGCCACGGGGAGTTCTATATATCTAATCCCAGCTTGAGCGCAGGCCTGTATCTCCGCTTTCAAAATCGGTCGGGAAGCGTTGGAAATGTCAGTTTCACCGCGGCAGAATTTTTTGAAGCCCCCACCCGTACCGGAGACGCCCACGGTAACTTGTATGCCTCTGTTGGTTTTTTGGAACTCTTCGGCGACAGCTTCGGTAATCGGGTAGACTGTGCTGGAACCGTCGATTTTAATTATTCTTTGTCCTTGAGCCTGAATCGCTGGGACTGACATACCGATCGCCGCAGCTACAAATGCCGATGCACCGGCTATTGTCCAGCCGTTAAGCTTAAATTTCATCAAATTGAGCGCCATATAATTTGATCCTGTGCGTTAAGTATGATGAGCAGCGAATCCTATAGGAGGATAACAGTCGATCTTTAAATTTTGAATTAATTTAGATTATGAACAGTTTAAATTTTTCCCACCAACTGAGATAATGGACTGTTGAACCAATCTTTTGATGACTATAAAATTGATCGGGAAAAAGCTTAAACTAGAAAGGGCAGCGACAATTGTTTTTTTAAAGAGGCATCTCCAGAAAAGCCAGTTTTGAACAGGCATCCTGCCTGTTCCACAAGAATTATTGGAGATGTCTAATGTGCTATTTGCGATCGTCTTGAAAACTTTGTAAGGTTTTTTGCAAAAATGTCTTCACCACTTCTGAAGCGAGAGTTAGGTGTTTTCGGCGCAACTCTCATGGGCCTGGGCTCAATCCTCGGTACCGGAGTATTTGTGAGTATCGGCATTGCGGCGGAAGTTGCTGGGCAGGGAGTGATTTTGGCTGTAGGTATTGCAGCTTTTGTTGCTGTGTGCAATGGCCTTAACAGCGCTCAATTAGCGGCAAATCATCCTGTTAGCGGCGGTACTTATGAATATGGCTACAAATATCTCAATCCTTGGCTGGGTTTCACTGCCGGCTGGATGTTTTTGTTGGCGAAAACGGCTTCTGCGGCTACTGCTGCTTTGGGTTTTGCGGGGTATTTTTTAAATGCAGTTGGTGTAGCCGATCGCACTTACCTGATCCTAACAGCTTTAGTCGCCCTCGCCGCCATCACTTTAATTGTATTGACGGGAATTAGGCGATCGAATATTGCCAATACTGCCATAGTCTCAGTTACACTCCTATCCTTAGCGGTGTTTGTTGCTGTCGGTTTGCCAGAGGTAAGGTGGGAAATGGCCACCGTACAGAATCATAGCTCGATCGGCTCCATCTTCCAGGCCACCGCCCTGATGTTTGTCGCTTATAGCGGTTACGCCCGCATCGCCACAATGAGCGAGGAAGTGCGGGAACCGAGGGAAACCATTCCCAAAGCCATAATTTTCACTTTGGTGCTGACAATGCTGCTTTACGTCGGGGTAGCAGTAGTTGTCGCGGGCGCGGGGGGAGCCGATAAATTGTCTTTACAACCAGGCGGCACGACTGCACCCTTGGAAGTCATCGCCCGCAGTTTCCGAATTCCGGGAGTTTCTCAACTGCTAGCCGTCGGCGCAATTACCGCTATGTTGGGAGTCTTGCTGAACTTAATTTTAGGGCTGTCGCGCATCTGGCTGGCGATGGGGCGGCGCTTGGATATGCCCAGAGTCTTGGCGCGGCTGAATCCAGAGGGGACAACTCCCTACGTGGCTGTGGTGGTTGTGGAAGTTACGATCGCACTTTTAATCCTCGTCGGCGATGTCAAAACCACTTGGTCATTCAGTGCTTTTAGCATTTTGATATATTACGCTATCACCAACCTCGCCGCCCTGCAACTTTCCCCCGCCGAAAGACTTTATCCGCAGTGGTTGGCTTGGGTGGGTTTGGGGAATTGTCTGTTTCTGGCTTTTTGGGTGGAGAGGCAAATTTGGCTGACAGGATTGGCATTAATTGTCGCCGGTTTAATTTGGCGGGCGATCGTCCGACTCCCGGCGAAAAACTAGAATTGTGATAAATTGAAACAGCATCCCGCATTGTAGAGGGCCATGCCCGATCGAACCTCCGAGCTTGCGACTCAAGAATCTCTCGCATTCAGCGCCATCAGTCGCTATATAGCTCAAACCCTAATTACCATTCAGGAAAAGCATCCCGAATGGATAACTGAAAAATACAGGAAAACCCCCTGGGCCAAACCTGATTTTCAGTCAGTTTTGATTGGAAAATTGACAAAAAGTTTCACAGTAGCCAGCGATACAGATTCCCTGGTGCTGAGTGCGAAAAAATACCTACAAATTCTGCTGATTCCAGAATTCGTTAATTCACCTCAATTCAGTAAATTATGTGCCAAAATTCAGCAGCTAGCCCAATCTCAAACAGCACCAGCTAAATCACAAAACTCAGTTTCGTCAGAACCTCCAACTTCAACAGCCAATCAACCAGCCCCGCTTCCTAGCGGCATTGCTATCTTGCTGCTAGATGTCGAAAACTTGCAACTCACCATCGAAACCGAAAAATTCCTAGAGGGAATTTGCCACTATCCCATCCAAATCAAAGTTGCCTTTGCCAACTGGCGCAGCATGGGCAAAAAAGATGCCGAATTTCACCAGCGTGGCTATCAACTAATTCACGTCCCCCCCGGCAAAGACAGCGCCGACTTAAAAATGGCTACAGTCGGGGCATCGATTTTCGTACATTATCCCACAGCCAAGGAGATTTTTGTCTGTTCGTCCGATCGCGCCCTCACTCACCTCAGCAACACACTGCAAGCCCACGGACTAACCGTATTTCAAGTCCGCAAACAAATAGATAAAATCCTAGTTTTAAACAGCAAAACCGGACAATTGGAAACCCATTCCCTAGTAACCACACCGGAAATAACCCCCCTAGAACAATTAGTTATTCAGCTCAAAGAATTAATCAAAAAAGAGCAAAAGCGTACCTCAACTCAGTGGATAAAACTTTCTACAGTTTCAGCTTTATTTAAGGAAAATTACGGCTTAGTCCTCAATCAAGTTGTTGCCCATCATTTGCTTGGTACTAAAACCAGGGATATATTTGTCAAATATCCCACCGATTTTGTCCTCCACAAACCCTCAGAAACTTCTCAAACTTATGTCACTCTTTTTGAAGTAAGATTATCGCCCCCACCGCCAATACTTAACCAAGAAAATCTGAATAACCACCAGCCAGCACCTGCAACTTTGACCGATATTAATTCTCTCGAAGACTTAGAAAGAGCTCTTGTCAAAATCGTTGGCGACTTAACCGACAACTCTCCTGAAAATTCTGTATTTCTCTCCAATGTTGGTAGTGAATTTCACCGACAATACGGCAAACAAATTACCCAAATAATTAAAGATTTTAATTTGGGTAAGAAATTCACTAAATTTTTGCAATCCTGCGCTTCTCTCCAGCTAAAAAAAGCCGAAAAAGGCTGGCAAGTTTCTCTCAATTAATTAAAAATTAAAATATATAGCCATCCTAAATAATTTGTGAATTTCTTACTCCCTCCCCTTGATAAGGGGAGGGTTGGGGTGGGGTCAAAAATTTACGACTCCTGCAAGGATTGCTATATCAACATCCCCATTACTAGCAACTTGAGTTATCATACAATCTGGACGTAAAGAAATGTAAAGGGATATGCAGGACAAAGTTGTGGTTGTGGTGGGTGCGACTGGCGGCATCGGTTCAGCAGTGGCCCGCAAACTCGCTGATGCGGGTGCGAGGCTAGTGCTCGCCGCCAGAGACAGCAGTAAATTAGACACTTTAGCTAGCGAACTTTCGGCAACAGAGGTACTGTGCGTGCCCACAGATATCACCGATTTGCCACAAGTCGAGACGTTGATGCAGACAACTCTGGAACATTTTGGACAAATTGATGCCCTCATAAACGCCGCCGGTGCCGGAATTCTCAAGCAGTGGAACAAGTTAGAACCCGCTGATTTAGATGCAATGCTTGACTTAAACTTAAAAGGCAGTTTTTACACGTCTCAAGCAGCGGCGAATGTGATGAAAGAGCGCAAATCCGGTCACATTTGCAATGTCATCGGGATTTTGGGCAAGCATTCGATGGCGATGGGAACGGCTTATTGCGCTTCAAAGTTTGGGGTAGTTGGTTTCAGCAAGTGCATGGCAGATGAGCTGCGGCGCTACGGCATTAAGTTTACGCTATTCTATTTTGGCGGGGTGGATTCTCCCTTTTGGGATAATGTCAGTTTGAAGGTAGACAGGTCAAAAATGCTGAGTACCGAAACTGCTGCAAATGCGATTATGTTTGCTCTTTCGGCTGACCCGCAAGCTGTGCCGATGGAGATTAATATTCAGCCGGAAAGTCATTTGTTCTTTTAGCTATTGAGGAGTCAATCGATTTTCGATTTTCGATTTTCGATTTTCGATTTTCGATTTGAGAGGCGACCCCACGGATCAATGCTCTTTCTTGAGGATTTTCGATTTTCGATTTGGGATTGATTCCACGGATAAATCACGTGGCGGGTATCACCTTTGAAATTCGCTTGTCATTTGAAGGCAGAAGACAGCTTCGATTTTCGATTTTCGATTTGAGAGGCGACCCCACGGATCAATGCTCTTTCTTGAGGATTTTCGATTTTCGATTTGGGATTGATTTGCGCGAGATAAATCACGTGGCGGGTACCACATGAAGAAATTCTTGGTCATTTGAAGGCAGAAGACAGCGGCGCCTCAAGCCCCGAAAAATTATCATATCTTTAGGTTTGAGAACTTGCACAGCACCTAATTATGTAGAGTGCTCTTCTGCCGCGCACCTTACCCATATAAGTAGCACGTCAAACCATTTTTTGCCTTAGTCCTATTGGCGAAGGTCTAGCGGTCAAACCTAAGTTATCGCAGACAACGGGTTTGTTTTAAGTGCCGACTTATTTCTGCCTTCAGAGGGAGCTAGGATATTCAATCTTTAGGTTATTATTAAGTGGGCGCGCAATAAAAAGTATGAAACATCTCCATTACTCAGTCCCTACCTGGCAGTTTGACCTTGAAAATCAGCAGATTTTCCATTTTTCAGTTTCCATTTTCAATTATTGATTATGGAGTTCGATCGCATTCAATTTTACGTTGAAAACGCTCAAGTATCCTGCGACTGGTTTGTCGGCCAGTTAGGCTTTCAATCCATAGCAGGTTATGCTAACAGCCACACTCACACTGAAGTTGTCAGCAGTGGCAATGTATGTTTTGTTTTATCTTCGCCCCTGACACCCGCTAGTCCCGCTGCTAGTTGGTTGAAGTTTCATCCTCCAGGGATTGCCGATGTGGGTTTTCGGGTAAAAAATATCGAATTAGCGGTAGCTAGAGCTGGTGCCAAAGGCGCTAAAATCCTGGAACCGATTCAAGAAGACCTAAACGCAGGAGGCTATTTTAAGCGGGCAAAAATCGCAGGCTGGGGCGATTTAAGCCATACGCTGGTGGAGCGAATTGGCAGCCATTCACTGCTATCGGCTTCGGATAAGCTGCCGTTGTTTACCCGGATTGACCACGTAGTGTTAAATGTTGAATCTGGGGATTTATCAAGTGCTGTTAGTTGGTATCAAAAAATATTAGGTTTTCAACCGCAGCAAAATTTTGACATTCAGACTGAGAAATCGGCTTTGCGGAGTCAAGTTATGGTGCACGCTGAAGGTGGGGTGCAATTCCCGATTAATGAACCGGCATCAGCTAATTCTCAAATTCAAGAGTTTTTGAGCGCCAATCGGGGGCCGGGTATTCAGCACATGGCTTTGCAAACTAATAATATTGTGGGGGTTGTTGCCGATTTGCGATCGTGCGGTTTGCCTTTTCTGCCGGTTCCTCCAACATACTACTCGGAATTGCAGCAGCGGCAAAACTATTTGCCCGCAGATTGGCCAGCAATTGCAGCTTGTCAAGTTTTGGCAGATTGGCAAGAAGATACTCCCGCAGCAATGCTGCTGCAAATATTTACCCAGCCAATTTTTGCAGAACCGACTTTCTTTTTCGAGATTATTGAGCGCCGAGTTAGTTTAGTTAACGGGAAACAGGTACAAGCTGGAGGTTTTGGGGCGGGGAATTTTCGAGCTTTGTTTGAGGCAATTGAACGCGAACAAATGAAGAGAGGAAGTTTGATAGATGATTGATAAAAATTCCACTTTTTCGGTCATACAGGCGTGTTAATCAGCACTGCGATATCTTTCCAACCGTAGGCAATTTCTTTGAGGGCAACTCCTGCTCTAGTTGTTTGCTTTTCGTCTACTTTTTCACCTCCTAATAATTCATAAAACCTATAGGCTGAATTGTCTCCTAGTACCCAAACTAGCATCGAGTTCAAACTTAATTCTGCCAATTTTGTGGCAACTGTTCTCACGAGTTGCCGTCCGATTCCTTGACGCTGATATTCCTCCAAAATATAGATGGCAAATAATTCTCCTTTATATACATATTTGCCAGTGCGCTCGCCACCACCCGCAGCAAAACCCACAATTTCTCCCGATTCATTCTCAGCAACGCAGACAAAAACGCCAGTATTTTTGACGTTTGCCAGGATTTCTTGCCAATTGCTTTCTCGCTTTTCATAGGATAAGTGGGCGAGGTAATCTGCTGGTACAATTTCCCGGTAAGCTGTGCGCCAAGTATCTAGATTCACCCGTGCGATTGCAGGTGCGTCAGCGATGTTAGCTTCTCTCACAATCATCAGAACATACTCCTTTCGGGCCCTGAAATTCTATTTTCAAGTCTAGGGCAACTATACGATCGCGCCCTTCTAGTTTAGCTCGATACAGCGCTCGATCGGCTTGTCCAATCAACTCCTCGATCGATGAACCAGCAGCAGGTACAGTAGTAGCGATTCCCATACTGAGAGTTATAAACTCACTTACCTTGGAAGCAGCATGAACAATTGCCGCTGCTTTCAAATCCCTGCGAATTGCTTCAGCTACCTGCTTTGCTCCTTGCACATCAGTTCGCGACAAAATTACCGCAAATTCTTCGCCACCGTAGCGGGCGGCTAAATCTCCAGCCCGCTGAGCGTTGCTAGCTAAAATGTCGGCTACTTGTTTTAAACATTCGTCGCCTCCTTGATGCCCGTAACGATCGTTGTAAAGTTTGAAAAAATCGATATCGCACAAAATTAAAGATAGCGAATCTTTTTCTCGCTTCATCAACTGCCATTCTAACTCCAATTTTTTATCAAAACAGCGACGGTTGGGAATTTGAGTCAATCCATCCACCGAAGCGAGCCGCTGCAATTCCATGTTAGCTGCTTGTAATTCTAATTTTGCTTGTTCTAAAGCTACATTTTGCCGAGCTAATTCTTCACTTTGGCGTTTTTCTTGTTCGTACAAAAATCGGATTGAAGCTTCAGCTTCTTGCAATTCTTGCTCTGCATATTTGCGCTTGACAAATTCTCCTAATTGAGAACTTACTACAGCTATGATCTGAAGTAAATCTTGATCCGGTGGCAGTTCTTCCCGGCAAAAAAAAGTCATTACTCCTACAACTTGGCTCCTAGCGTGAATGGGGAAACCGAATCCCGATCGCAATCCCGCTTCCTCTGCCAAGCGCGATCGCACGAAAGTGGGATCGCCCACAAGATCAGTAATCCACTGCGTAGAACCGCTTCTGGAAACCGCTCCGGGCAAACCCTCACCCGCAGCCAAAGTAATCTGCCGATCGTTTTCGGCAAACTCCCTAACTTCCTCCGCTGCCTGCCAAACTGCCACCCGCCGCCAACAAGGAGTTTCCTCGATCGGACAGCAAAGCGGCAGGCACCAAAGCGGATCTGTTTCAGATTTTATTTCCTCACCCAATCTAGTTTCTTTCTCCGCCTCTGTCGGCGTCCAAAGTTCGCCAAAATCCCACCCAAAACTTTGGCAAATAGCTTGCAAAATTTTCGGAGTTGCGCTATCTAGAGAACTCGATTCTGACAGGATATGAGTCACAGCATACTGTGCTTCTTGACACTTTTTTATGCGTTGTTGCTTGGTAATGTCTTTGCCGATATAAACAAAATCTTGTATAAGCCCGCTATCTCCATCTGGGCTTCCTGGGCTTGTCTCGAAAGTAGAGCATGAAAATGCAACAATCAGCTTTAAACCTATTTTCGTTTGGCAAGCTACTTTTACTTGAGGCCAATATTGGCTTTTAAGTGCAGGAGGTAGCTGGCTGACTTTGCGTAACAATTCCTCCTCTGCCGTAATCAGGGATATGGATTGGCCGATTAATTCCGATTCGGTATATCCAAATAATTTCTGTGCAGCTTGATTCACTTTTTTGATTTTTCCCGATGTTCCGGTTACGAACAAAACATCGCCTAGGGAATTAATAATTTTGTCAATATAATCGCCAGTCGCAGCTAAGTAATCGACTTTCATACTGTTTTCGTTGGCAGCCTGAACCATGCTTTGCTGAGCTGCAATGCTATCTGTCACATCTTCGCATAAAATAATCAATCTGTCAGCATTGGCTTGTGCCTTATAACCAAATATGTACAAATTTAGATACAAATAAGATCCGTCTTTGAGAACTCTGTTAATTGATTTTAACTGAAAGTCTTGCTCTCGTTCTTCAATAATGCCTTCTAGGATTCCTTCAATTCCGATCAGTTCAGGAAAACTATCGCGCACGTCTTTTCCTTCGGCTGCTTCCTCATGAATGTAGGCAAAATCTTGCACTTTTAAAGATATTTCTTTAATCTTAAGTTCCCGATCGACTGCGAGGTATTCCATCCTGCGTAAGGATAACAGCTTATAAAGAAGAATATTCATACTTCTGAGGCTGCTCTCTACACTTAATGTTGGAAGTATTTCGTTATTGTAGAGCATCACTCTCCAAGGTTAGCCGGTAAAGTTAGTTGTTGTTTGGCTGCGATTTCTCAGGGAAATTTTTATACTGGCAGATGTCATCACCTGTTACCGCTGGCTAATTTATCCAAACAGTACACTTTAGATTCTCCAAGCAGTTTTTTGCCTATTTTTAAAATGAGGCAAAATATTAATTTTATCCACTTTTTTTTCAGAAAGTGTCGTCAAAATCAGCCTCAATTGAGGTAGAAATTTATGAACAATATGTAGCGGTTTACACTATTTATCCGGCACACTTTAATTTTAAATTACCCGATGTGGCTGACAACCGCTCAAGTTGATGAACAGCACAGTTTAATTCAAATGTTTGCTTTAATTAGCACCATTCCTATAGACTTTACCTCCCCTAGGTATTTGTGTCAATTTTTGTAAAGAAAGTGTTACCTTTAAATGATATAGTATCGAAGGATTTGTATACAAAGCTTAAAAATACTCTGCTAAATGCTGAGACTTATTACCGACTTTGACGGCCCGATTATGGACGTGTCCGATCGCTACTACCGAGTTTACCAGAAGTGTCTCGCCGAGACTCAACGTGAGGGTCAAGCAGTGCGCGAACTCCCCAAGGCAGAGTTTTGGGACATGAAGCGCGCGCGGGTTCCCGAAACCGAAATCGCCATCCTCTCAGGATTAGACGCTGCCCAAGCCCCCGATTTTGCCCAGAAACGCCGTCAAACCGTCCACACCCTACCCTACATGATTTACGATCGACCAGCTCCCGGCGCTGTCGAAACTCTCGAAAAGGTGCAGCGCGCTCGAGTAGACTTAGCCGTGATGACCATGCGCCGCGTTAGGGAACTAGATGAAGCCTTCAACCGCTGCAATTTAGGGCAATTTTTCCCCGAAAACCGCCGCTATTGCCTCCCCAACGATTACGTTAAAACCGGGGATGTCAAAGATAAGCCCCTGTTGATGGCAAGAGCTCTCGCCGAACTCCCGCCGGCTTCTGACACTTGGATGGTTGGCGATACGGAGGCAGACATTGTAGCAGCCAAAACGCACGGTGTCAAGGTAATTGGTGTTTTGTGCGGAATTCGCGATCGCACCCAACTAGAAATGCACCAACCGGATTTAATTGCTAACAATTTGAGCGAAGCAGTTGAGATTATCTTAGGTGGCAAAAATTAGTCATTAGTCATTAGTCATTAGTCATTAGTTATTAATTGTTAGCTGATGTTATTTTTCAGAGGTCTTGATTTCACAGTTATTAGTTGTTGGTTGCTGACTAATAACTGCTGACTAATGACTGCTGACTAATGACTGCTGACTATCGCAGAAAACTGCTGACCAGCCACAGAATTAAAAACGTAAACACAGCGATAAATTTCTCTGTTGTTATAAATGCCGGACTGACCAAAGAACCCAAAAAGCCTCCCAGCAACAAGCCTATAACCAAGCCAGCCACAGTCAGCAGCACGGCGCGACCAAATTTTTGTTCCTTGCGATTAATAAAATAAAGACAAGAGCCGACCCCAAGAGCCAGAGTCAACTGTAGTAAACCATCATTAGCCGCCGGATAAATACTCAGTCCGCCTAACCCCACATACACCCCAGCCGGCCACAAAATGTCCGATCGACTAGGAGTATCGATTAACCGCTGCAACCAAGCTGGGCTGCCACTCGGAGGAGACGGAGTAAAGCTTGGGGGTGGGGGAGTCAGCCGTTCGGGAAAGCGGATGCGTTCGGGCACTTTAATTTTCCCTTCCTGTCGCTGCCGCAGGCGATCCATGAGGATCGCATCGTAAGCGGCTTCGATCAATTCCAAACGTTTCTTGTCACCGCTGTACTGCTCACCTAGGCGCGTGCGGGCCTCTTGCACTTCATCAAAGGAAGCATCTTCATCGACTTCAAGCAGTTGATAGGGAGTTGGCTCACTCATTGTAATAACCCGCTGAAGACTCTCGTTATAGAGTAATCTTAACAAGAGAGGAAAGCGGGGCGGGGGCGATCGCCGCTTTCCCAAAAGTTTTGCTGCTAGTTTTTGGTGGTTTAAAACAGGAACCAGCAAACCTTACGAAAATAGAAACTAGAAGGCATTTGGCATTCGTAAATAAAAAATAATGAATCCAAAGATTTTTATTTTTATCTTGGCCGTCTAAAATTTTACCTTCTGCCAAATGCCCTCAGAAGGGACTTGTCCCGCAGGCACTCACAATTCCCGACCACTGGACTTTTTTAAGTCGATCGCGGCGGTAGGAAAAAAAGTGAGCCGAGTCAGAATAAGTACAGAAAGGAGCGATCGCCACTTGAGAAACATCGATTCCCAACTGCTGCAATTGCAGAGCATTGCAGAGGCGAACATCCAAGCGTACTTTTCCCGGTTCTGGATCGGCTAAGACAGGCGTTTCTGGCAGTTGGTGCAAAAACTCGCAGATGCCGTCGGCTGTCGCACTAACGCCACTCTTAGGAGCAATAGTGGCTCCCAGTTCCGCTGCTACTTCCACAGATACCTGGTAAACCTTTCCAGCGATCGCCGGCCCCATAGCAATCTTCAGATTTTCTAGTTGACTGCCTTGTGCCACAAGTTGAGCGATCGCCTCTGGTAATATCTTAGCAGCAGTCCCGCGCCAACCCGCGTGAACTGCCGCAACCAGTCCCGTGCGATCGTCAGCAATCAGCACCGGCACACAGTCAGCCGAGCAAACCCACAGCGCCTCCAATTCTTGATGGGCAACCAAGCCATCAGCCTCAGCATAGCTTGGGGCAGCGGTTTCCGGGCCCGGAGCCACAACGGGTGACAACTCACTCGTTTTGAGTACCGCATTGCCGTGTACCTGTT
The DNA here is from genome assembly GCF_036700325.1 of Microcoleus sp. Z1_B2. NCBI lineage: Bacteria > Bacillati > Cyanobacteriota > Cyanophyceae > Oscillatoriales > Microcoleaceae > Microcoleus > Microcoleus sp. Z1_B2. Next base: position 27,673 of record NZ_JAUBOQ010000025.1, on the reverse strand, counting down.
GGAGTCGGTAAACCTTAGCTCCAGGTTCGAGAACTTCCGTCAGATCGATCGGCCCCTGGGGCGAGAAATCGCGAGTAAAAAAGCCGTGAGACCAGCGAGAAAGCAAGCTGCAAGTCAGATAGGGCAAGCCTTCAAAACTCTGCCAGTCCCAACTGATACCGTCAGGTCCTCCGGCGCACTCAGAGCCAGGAAAATTTGTCAAGCGATCGCCAGCTAAAGTCATGAAATCTATCCTTACTCAAGCGAATCATCAAAAAAATGGGCGGAGCGAAGCGGAGGGCCCAAACCCCGTCCTTTTAGGAAGGCTTTACATGAATTTTTGTTAAGCTCTACCATTTCACACAAGACGTGCTATTATGTGAAATAGCGTACTTAAGGTCAGCATGACACAAAAAGCCTTCAGCTATCGATTCTACCCAACGCCGGAACAAGAAAGTTTGTTGCGACGTACTTTGGGTTGTGTTCGTTTGGTCTACAACCGTGCTTTAGCCACAAGAACGGAAGCTTGGTACGCAGAACACAAACGGGTAGGCTATGCTGAGACTTCTTCAATGTTAACCGAATGGAAGAAAACCGAAGAACTAGATTTTCTGAACCAAGTTAGCTGTGTGCCATTACAGCAATGCTTGAGACATTTACAAACGGCTTATACCAACTTTTTTGATGGGCGGGCACAATATCCTAACTTCAAAAAGAAACGCAACGGTGGTAGTGCAGAATTTACCAAGTCAGCATTTAAGTTCAAAGATGGACAAGTCTACCTAGCAAAAAGCACAGAAGCGTTACCCATTCGCTGGAGCCGGACACTACCTGATGGTTGCCGACCATCAACAATTACAGTAAAGCTTGCACCATCAGGTAGGTGGTCAGTTTCTCTGCTGGTAGAGGTTGAAATTGAAGCATTACCTAGAACAGATAATCAAGTCGGTATCGACCTGGGAGTTACAAGCTTGCTCACTCTAAGCACTGGCGAAAAGATTGCCAATCCCAAAGGATTCAAGGCAAAATATCGCAAACTTAGAAGATCGCAAAAATCTTTAAGTCGCAAACAAAAAGGGTCAAAAAACCGTCACAAAGCACGGCTTAAAGTAGCGAAAGTGCATCAAGAAATTACTGATGCAAGGAAAGATAATCTTCACAAGTTAACGACGCGGTTGGTGCGTGAAAACCAAACCATCGCCGTAGAAAACTTAGCTGTGAAGAATATGGTTAAAAACCCCAAACTTGCCGCTTCTATAAGTGATGCAAGTTGGGGGGAAGTAGTCAGACAACTTGACTACAAGTGCGATTGGTACGATCGTACTTTAATTAAGATTGACCGATGGTTTCCGAGTTCAAAACGGTGTGGTAATTGCGGACACATCGTTAACAAGATGCCGTTGAATATCCGGGAATGGGATTGTCCTAATTGCGGGACGCGCCATGACCGAGATATTAATGCGGCAAAAAATATTTTGGCGGCAGGGCTTGCCGTGTCAGTCTGTGGAGCGACTGTAAGACCAGAACAGAGTAAATCTGTTAAGGCTGGTGCGAAACCCCGTAAGGGACAGAAGCAGAAACCTGAATCGTGAGGTTTGGGAATCCCCGTGCGTTTACGCCTGGGTGGATGTCAACAGTGTGGCCGTCACAGACTTCTAGGCAAGTGCCATCGGTTCAAAAAAACCGGATATCGATCGCGACTGAATGCGTAAAGCATTTGAGCTTGTTCGATGTGCAGAAAAAATTGCCTCAAGCCCGGTAAAATCAGTTAGGCCTGTATATAAAGACAAGGATTGCCATACATTCGATCCTGACTTCGAGATCCTTGTGCCCCCTGTTGAGTTGGGAAAAAAAATCGTGAAACCAGTTCCAGACAAGCAAATAACAGCCCATTTGAAAACCAAACAGCAAAAAAAGAACCCTACAGGCGCCCGGACTCGATCGCGCCTTTTGTCCGATCGCTCACTGCTGGTGGGACTGGGTTGTCTTGCCAGTCTGGGACTGCTCAGCAAAGGCTTAGTTTGGGCCCAAGCCGAAACTCCGCCCGCAGAACAAGCCGTCCCCGGCGCAGCAGACCTCCAGCCATTATTTGAAGCTCCTCTCCCGCCCCCGGAACCCGCATACAGCCAAGTGGAACCAGAACCATACCCTGAACCGCAGGCAGAAGTTCCACCGTCCGAGCCTTTCGATCCCGAACCTGCCTGGGAGCCGGAGTACGCCAGCGAACCACCTCCTACCCAATATTATCTGCCAGAGCCCGCCCTGATTCCCCTGCCAGAAGCGACGGCCCAGGAGCCACCTTTTGAAGCGCCAGTTAACCCAGCCCACGCTGAAATCGACCAAACAGACTACAGCATTGGCGCTACCAGCGAGTACGAAGAATACCAAGAGTACGAAGCGCCAACGAGAATAGAGTTTGCAGAGCGATCGACCGGGTGCCAAGGAGAAGGCGGTTTGTGCGCGCCTCCTCCTGTTTCCGAGCCGGTGACGGCAGATGCCGGAGAACCCAACTACAGAGAGGAACCTCCGATCGCAGACGACGGCTATATTGCAGCCCCTCCTCCTCGAAATCTGCCAGAAAGCCTTCCGAGCGATGTTCGGGGAACTGTTGCCGGAAATAGTAGCGGAAATCCTGTCAGTAAACTCGGTCAAGCCGTTCAACAAATAGGCAGCCAGGTTTGGAGGGATTCAAACCCACCGGCATCTGGTTACGCACCCCCGCGCTACTCGCCGAACGCAGGATACTCCGCAGACGCAGGATACTCCGCAGACACCGGCTACTCGGCAAACACTGGATACTCGGCTAACATCGGCTACTCCGCAGACACTGGATACTCCGCAGACACTGGGTATTATGCCGGATCTGCATCTTACGGCGGCGGCGCTCCAGCGCCCAGCATGGGACTTGGGCCGGTTCAAGTCGGTGCCGTTAGTGTCAGCAGTGGCAGCAATACCGGTTTTGCTTACTACAATCTCACGCCGCGTCCCCCAGGCGTCCCCGGCAATGGCAACACCAGCTTGCTGTTCCCGCTATCTATTGCTTCGGCAATTACTTCGCCCTTTGGGTGGCGGACTCATCCAGTTCTGGGCTACGGCAGGTTTCACACCGGAACAGACTTGGGGGCCCCGATGGGAACGCCCGTACTGGCGGCCTATGCGGGTCAAGTGGCGATCGCCGATTGGTTGGGTGGCTACGGTTTGACGGTGGTTCTCAACCACAACAAAAAGTCTCAGGAAACTCTCTACGCCCACCTTTCGGAACTGTTTGTGAAACCGGGAGAGTTCGTGAAACAGGGAGAGACGATCGGCCGCGTCGGCAGTACGGGAATGTCTACAGGGCCTCACCTTCACTTCGAGGTTCGGCAAATGACCGATCGGGGTTGGGTGGCGATCGACCCGGGATCTCAGCTAGAATTCGCTCTGGCAAAAATGATCGGCAGTTTGGAAACCGCCAAAGTACCGCAAATCCCGAAAATGGTGGAAATACAAACCGCTAACTCACTCAAGGATTGGGAAAACGATCTGCCCCAGTTGCCACCTCTGCCACTGGGAATGGACATCGAAGTTCACAACCTCCAGCCGCCATTCCCGGAACTGTTAAAAGCTGACATTTCTAAGCCCAAAGATACCGAAGCCGTCAAACCCAAAACTCAGAAGCAAGCTAACAGGTAAAAATTGGGGATTGGCTAGATTAATTTTCTTGTGGAACGGTCGAAAAGCCAAACCCCTACTCCCCACAAGAAAATTAATGTTTTGTGCAACCAGCACGCTAACTCGTTGTTTTTCCTCGTTACCCGAAAGAGTCGGGTAACGAGGAAAAACTCATAAAAAATGGTAACTTGCAGCTTATGCTAATAGCGCAGCATTTGTGGGAATTAATTTTATTTCTGATTATTGTAGTCGGGCCGATTCCCTTAAGCTTGTCTCTTGCCTTTGAGAATCAGAAAGAAAACAATAACTATTCATTTCCCCATTTTCTCCTCGTACTCCTGACGGGATGGAGTATTGCCCAAGTTTGTATCGGCTTGATTTTAGGAAGTGCCGATCGACTAAATATTGCTGCGGTGATTATAGCAGAAATTCTGATTTGTGCGATCGGCTTCATCCTGATTTATACCAAAAATCACAAAACTTTTACCTTCTCCGAGTGGCAGATTCCCCAACTCAATCAACCTCGGACTCTCTCAGAATCACTAATTATTGTTGCCACCGCTTTGGCTGGATTTGTGCTGTTGGAAACTATCGCAACCAAACCCATAACCAATTATGATTCATTGTGGTTTCACCTGCCTGCGATCGCCCGATGGTATCAAACCCATTCATTTACATTATTAGATGCCACCGGAAATTGGATTTTTGAACAAGAGCAAGCACGAGTATATCCCTACAATTGGCACGTTTTATCTGCTTTGTGTGTGCTTCCCTTCGGAGAAGATTTTCTAGCAGCTTTCCCCCTGGTAATTGCGTGGGTACTTGAGGGAATTGCCGTCTATCTATTAAGCATAAAATTTGGAGCAACCCGAATTCACGGTATGGCAGCAGCATCTTTAGTATTGACAGTACCGATGATGCTCAACCAAGTTAACACCATTCAGCCCGATTTACCGCTAGCTGCAATATTTACAGTCGGCTTGTATCTAGGTTTATCCTATCATAGCAGCCGATCGCAATCCGAACTCTCGCTATTTTTGGCAAACGCAGGAATGCTAGCCGGAATAAAAATCACGGGAATAATCTATGCCGCCTCACTTTTAGGAGGATTAGCAATATTAGAAATTAAAAGATTCGCGGTTAATAAAAAATCTACACCAGCTCATTTTAGAATTCGCCACTTTCTCAAACCAGTGTTACTTGGCGGCCTAGCTTGTTGCTTGCTTTTAGGATGTTTTTGGTATGCGAGAAACTTGCTGCAAATCAATTATCCTGTCGGCGAAGTCGGCGATATTAAAATTCCCTTAGATCCTGTTTCCTTCCCGTCTCCCATAACTGCACCCATACCTCCGGTACAGAAGCAGCCCGCTTCGCCACTTCTAAAGATTTGGCAAAGCACTTTAGCAGCTCAATTTAATCCCAGCAATATTTCCCACTGGAAAACTGTCGGCGTACAAATTATCATTAGATTGCAACTGCCCTTTCTGGCGATCGCGCTTCAGGTATTGGCAGCACCTCTGGCTTTTTTCCAGGGTAAAACTAGAATAATTAATCAAAATAATATTATTTTAATTATACTTCTCGCCAGCACAGAAATTCTGTATCTAATTACACCTTACACGTCCGGTACGGCGGGAGATTCGATCGGTCAACTCAGCCCTTTACTCGGTTTTAACCTCAGATACGGATTTCCCTTTTTAAGCGTACTCGCCGTCGCAGCAGCAGCTACAGCAACTATCTTGAAAACTCCCAATCTAGTTGTTCTGATAGTGGTTTTAGTTAGTGGTTTGTTAGGAATTACTAGCAACACAATTTTTGATTATATTAAAAATGCTTCTTTCACCGGAGATAGTATTGTTTGGGGGAGCTTGTTGATTGACAATTTTAAGTCTAACCCAATAGAAGCTATTAATACTATCGGGAAAATATTAGGCCCCAGTTTGCCAGATATATTAAGATACCCAATATTTTATCTGGTGTCAGTGACGCTGGCTGCGATATTGTGGAAAATCAATCCTGGCTATAGATGGCTAAATCATCTATTTCCCACCCGAAAAAAATCGATTTACATAGTGATAATTGGTGTCTTTATCGGATTGATAGTAATTGGTAATTGGAGGGAAAAGCGAGATTTTGCACGCACCGAACTGTATCGTGGTATTTACGAATATATTGATAAAAATACAGTACCAAATGAAAGAATAGGCTTCTTTTTAAGTTCGCGCAGCTACCTGTTTTACGGGAGAAATTTGGACAGACAAGTCTTATATGTGCCGTTTAGAGCCGATCGACTTTCGGCATGGATTGACAATCTACGGCGAAATAAAATTAGGACTGTAGGATTCGGGCCCCTGACTGGGACAGACGCAGCTACCAGAAAAGCTCTATCTTGGCTGACAAGTGCCGAAGGCCCGCTGGAACCAGTTTTCGGAAAAAATTTTAATACTGAGTCGGTGTTGTATCGTTTGAAAAATTAAAATATAGCAGTTATAATTCAATACGGTTTAGTGGCTACAGGGCTGCAGAATCGGGAAAATCGATTTGTGGAAACACCACACTGCTTAATCGGAGGTATAACGGTAAACGCGCTGCCGAATAACCTCTATTCGACTGGCAGCCAGCAACTGAGCGATTACCTTTACAGCTACTATAATGCAGCGATCGCGCGGAATTTTTCAGTTCTCAAAATGCTGGATTTGAAGGCACTAATATTCAGAAAATGCAGGTGCAAAAATATGTATCTCGCCGTAAATAACCGAGCCAAAAATACCTTATAGGGAGTACATTTGGCGTTGGTTGAGATGGAGGGCAGCGGGTAAATTATCTGGAACAATCTTCTGAACCTGTGCAAGAATTAATGAAGTTAGCTCGTAATAAAATTAGCTTTTATCAACAGCGTATACAGGGAGAAACCCTGAGTCGTTCTAGTTCCTAGACATCTTTGTCACCCTCCCAGAATAAATTGCTAAGGATTGCGAATTAAATAACTTACAATTTTAATTGTTATTGTGGGATGGGCGTCCCGCCCGTCCTTTTTGGACGGGCGGGACGCCCATCCCACTTTCATTGTGGAAGTTATTTAATTCTCATTCCTTAGTTGAAAGAATGAATATATTAAAAAAAATCGTCAAGTTAAATTTATTAGGTCTCCGATAATTGGCAAAAAAAATGATAATAAAACCAGAAAAATTAGGCGGAGATAAATTTTTAGGGCTGGGATTTTTCAAGCATTCCCAGTGCTGCGAGTCAGATATGCGGAATGTGCGCTAAAGAGCGATCGCACAAAAACTGTCGCAGTTGCACACCGATCGCCTCCAGAGAAAAATGAGTTTCCACCCGAATGCGAGCGCGCTTACCCAACTCCCGCCCCCACGCCCGATCGTCTAAAACCCGACCGATCCCCCCTGCCAAAGCGGTTGCATCCTCACGGGGCACAACGATCCCGCCGTCAGCTTCGCCCCCCTCGAAAATATCAGGCACTCCAGGGGCGTCAGCAGCCACAACGGGCAACCCGCAAGCCATCGCCTCCAGCGGTGCAACCGGAAACCCCTCATGCCGAGAAGGCAAAGTATAAACGTCAGCAGCCGAGAGGTACTGTCGCATCAAAGCGCGATCGCGCACATATTCATTCACCCAAACAATGCCCGAAAGCTGCATCTGAGCGATTCGCTGGCTCAATTCCTCCGCGTCGCTACCAGTCCCCACCAGCAACAGCCGCAAATCTCGGTTGGGGCGATCGCGACAGATCCCTTCCCAAGCTTCCAGCAATATATCTAACCCCTTGCGGCGAATCTCAATCCGCCCGTGACAGGCGACAATTTCAGCGTCACCGGGAAAACCCAGCAGTTGCCTAGCTTCAGCGCGATCCATTGGTTGCCACAGTTCCAAATCCAGCGGGTTAAAAATGCGGGCAATCTTGGCTGTCGGCACGCCATAGCGACTTTGCACGCGCTGTACCTCGGTTTGCGAAGCAATAATTAAACCCGCGCTCGCTTTGAGGGCGATCGGGCGCGACAAACCTTCCCAAGGACTAACCTGAAAATCGCCCCCCTGAAACGTGGCAAAAACAGGCAGCCCCATCCGCCACCCCAACCAAGTGCAAGCGTCGAAGCGCGGGTACTCGTATTCTTGGCAGAGAATCGCTTGGCAGTTTTCCCGTCGCAGTTCTGCCGCCAGCAACCCCAGCGGTGTAGCCAGATAAGGAGTAACGCTTTTCACCCCTGCCAACATCAGACGGCCCAGGCCTCGAACCTCTCCAAACATATCCTGAACCGTCCACCCTTGAGGGTTAACCATCTGGCGACGGACAGCTTGGTAAAGTTGAGGTGCGGGCAGGGTGCAGATTGTTGCACCTGTGTCTTTGTGGGTGTAGCGCACGGGTTCAGCCACGCTACCAGAGATGCAGAATAACACTGTCCGCACCCCTGCCCGCCGCAGCGCCTCAATGTAGCCAAACATCCAGCCCCCCGTCATTTCGTTGCAGAAAGCTTCAAAGGAAACCCCGATGGTATCTAAAAAATCTTCGATTAAATCGCCCCAGTGCAGGAGGGCGATCGTTGGTTCTGGTTGGAAATTCATAAATTTTATGGCTTCTGCCAAGCTGATGCTGTTTCCGTTCCCAGGGAATCAGGTTTATGCAGCCAATAGCTTACCCAGGTTACAGGACTCAGGGCAGTACAGAATAATAAGCGTATGAGGGCAGGCAAGCGAGAGAAAGCAAAATCATGGCAGACTACTGTCAGGGGATTGATAAAAGTAGCAGAACTCTGGTAAGGCAAACCGATTAAATCCCTCAGTTGATCGATCCTATAGCCGCGCCGAACGTGACCCCATTCTGCCATCACCTCTGCTTCAGGCGGACAGAGCGGTTTCATCACGCCGTAGTAGGGAAAGCGCCAGTTCTCATTGGGACTGCTCACTAATAAAAAACCCTTGGGTTTAAGCACTCGCAGCGCTTCAGATACAGCTTTTTGGTGGTCGGGAATGTGTTCGAGAACGTCGAACATCGTCACTGCATCAAAGGACTCATTTTCAAACGGTAAATTGGTCGCGTCGCCACAGATGAAGCGTACTTTTTCCTGCAGGTTGCAAGGAACATTTGCATATTTAGGATCGAGGTCAATGTTAGTAATTTGCGCTTGCGGATAAAGTAAAGACGTTAAGCCTCCTTGACCTCCTCCTACTTCTAAAATTTCTTTAAAGGGCATATCTGGGGAAATGCGGTGAATTGCCCGCATCTTTTCTCGGTAAAAGAATCCCAGGGTCAAGGGCTGACCGAAAGGGTTGCGGGCTAAGAAATTGCCCAGCTTTTCTTTATGCGTCTCAAATTTTTTGGTCTCAACAACTGTTGCCATAATCTTCCTCTAATTGGAAAAACTATTGATCCTTCTTTACACGATTTTTGAGGTAAAAGCTGACTCCCGCAAAGCAACCTAATACCTCTGCCAATAGCGTTCTATTAATCCCTTTAAATCCGGTCAAAAGACCGATTAAAAATCGTTTCACATAATAGAGAGGTAAAATGATGAATAAGCGAAGCAAGTTCCCCCAGTGCTTGTAGCGCCCAAACTGAATCAAAAGGGCCGCGATGTGACCCCGCATATATTGGTACATCTGATGTTTCAAGCTATCGAGATCGCCCCGGTGATAGTGATAAACAACAGGGGTCGGATCGTAGTAGCAAATCCACCCTTCCGCCAGCACTCTATACCATAGCTCTGAATCTTCACTGCACCCAGATGCCCCTGCACCCAAGCGTTCGTCAAAGTCTCCTAGTAACTCAAAAGCTTCACGCCGAAAAGCCATATTTGCTCCTGCACCAATGCGCCAAACGGGAGCGCCTAGGTGTTTCGTATCCTTAAAAAATTCAGCGTCAAAAGTCAGAGATCGGTATCCCCAACCAAAGCCCGTATCACCTTTTTGGAATATTAATTGGGCTTCTGTTTCGAGTTCAGCAGGCAGGACGAGGCCGGTTACAGCGATGATCTTGGATTCGCGGAAGCTTTGTGCAATCCTGGCCACCCAGTCAGGGTGAACGATCACATCGTCATCGGTAAACGCAATAATGTCGCCTGTACAGTGGCGGATGCCAGTATTGCGGGCGATGCTTAAACCAGGGCGAGGTTCTAATACATATTTGACTCCAGGGATCTCGGCCACCAGTTGGCGGGTGGCGTCTGAACTCGGAGCATTATCAATCACGATAAGCTCATGAGCAGGTTGGGATAAATTTTGCAGGGATTGCAAACATCGCGCCAACTGTTCTGGCCGATTTCGAGTGCCGATTACGACAGAAACAGATGCGCTGCTAGTCTGGTTCAAGCGTTCCTGCAGCTTGGCCAGGGGTTGCTCTAAGGCAGTCAGGGCATGAAACTCAGGGGGCTGGTGCCACGCCCGATTTTTTTTGTAAACTTCAGGCAAAGGCGCTTTAAAACCTTGCTCTAGCAGGTGGCTACCGACTGCAGGCGCGATCGCCAGCGCCGCTAGATTCGCTAGTTGTGAAGCCGAGATTGGCAACTGATCCTCTAAAATCTCCCGTTCGCCAAGGGGGATATTATGCCACCAAAACACTACATATATTCCGGCGTAGTTGGAAATCAAGGGCAATTCAGGAATATTTTCGCTCAATTCGACATTGAGAACTTTCCAAGGCTTGCTCACAGAAATTACCTCAAGAAATATTATTTATGAGCTGTTTAGCCAGCTAATTTTGCACGCCCCAATATCAAGCTGCGTTCTTCTGGGCTCATGCGAACCACACGGCTAATTCCGGCCCACTTACCACGGACAAAACTCCCATTTATCTCCACTTCCGCTGGATTCATCCGCCCCAAAGCTGCTCTTAAAGATTGAATCAGGACATTTTGGGAAGCTTTCACCGCATCGATAATAAATTTCAACAGCCAATCTCGATAAGAACCAGACCAGAGAAGAGAATCCCCCAAAACTTGAGAGGTTCCTAGACCATAGTTAATGTCGATCAAGTATTTTTGAGAAGTACGCCTAGCCGGAATAAAGTGTCTTAACTGACAGTCGGGAGTGTACCACAGGTCGTATCCTGCTCCGTAAATCCGCAAAGCGATTTCCACATCTCCCCCTGATATGAGCTTAGTTCCGATGCGATCTTGAAGTAACGGTTTATCTATCCAGCCAGTATGAGCGAGGGCTGCTCTATTCAGAACTAATCCTGCTCCCACTAAACAAGATTTTTTTTGGGGTTCTGTACCGTGTTCTTGTTGTGCGAAGGAGTACCCATAATTCAATACATATTTGGCTGGTAGAGTTTCCCAATCTAAAATTACTCGACCGCCAAAAGCGCCGCAGTCGGGATGAGCCGCTGCAAATCTAACAGCTTGTTCCACCCAATTTTCTGCCAGGAAGCAATCGTCATCTACAAAAGCAATCCAATCAGCAGTTGTATTTTTAACGCCACAGTGGCGGGCATAGGTTAATCCTTGCTGTGTTTCTGATACTGTAGAAAGCTGGGGAATTTGCCCCATCACTCGATATTTTTCGACAATTTTCTGCGTATTATCGGTGCAATTATTGTCAACTACTAAAACCCTCCACTCTAGGTTGGGTGAAACTATTTGTTGGGAAATAGCTGAGAGAGCTTTGTCTAAAAGGGGAGCATTGTTATAAGTACAAATTACGATATCGATCGGCGGAAGCTTACTCATATTTAACTATTCTTCCCTGCATTCAATATGAAACATATCTCTGAAAAAACTCTCCTAATTTTAGGCAAATTGCTGCCTAATTTTTTCAATTAGTTTTAAAGAGCGGGGATATTCCCCAAACAGACCTACAACACCGCCCCACAACTCGGCTAGAATCATGGGCGGAGGCAATACATGGCATCCTCTGACACTTTGTTGCAACTGATTTAACTGATTGGCAAACCACCAGGCTACAAGCCAGCGCAATTTCGAGCGTTGGCTCGGATCGGTCTGATAAGATTTTACGACAAAAGCCATAAAACCTAAACCCCACGTCCAATACTGGCGGCGCAATTTTTCATATTCCCGACGGTGTTGGTGAAACACCAGATAGCGAGGCTCATAGACGAGGGGATAGCCAGCGCGAACAACTCGATAAAACATATCTAAATCGCCACCGCCGGGGAGAGGCGCACCTGTATCGAGTGCATCATCAAATCCCCCTAATTTCAGTAGAACATCTCGGCGAAATGCCATATTGCAACCAGCTCCAAATATGCCAGCCCCACAGGGGTATAAGGGATTATAGGGCAAGATTTGACCATAACGAATTTTTTCAAAACCGCGTCGAAAGCCTCCTCTGCTTTCAAATAAAATTTGGGCTTCAGTCACTAACTCATAAGGCAGCACTAACCCTGTAAAACCGCCAGCATCAGGATTTTCTGCCCAAGCTTCCCTCAAGCCTTTGAGCCATTGGCGATCGGGCGTGACATCATCGTCAAGAAAGGCTAATAGTTCGCCCGTTGCTTCCTGCAAGGCGCGATTGCGAGCGAAGTCTAAACCGGGTTTTGGTTCCCGGCCATAGCGAACTCCTGGTAGAGAGTCTACCAATTCCTTCGTTCTTTCATCTGAAGGTGCATTATCAATTACTAACACTTCAAAGTAAAGCTTTTCACCCAAAATAGGTGTTTGCAACTTGAGTAAATGTTGCAGGCACCGCGCCAAGTTGTCCGGCCGATCTTTCGTACAAATTGCTACTGTCAGCGGCGGAAAGGAATCGCCATTTTCGGCAGGAGTTAGCTCTTCTCTAATCGATTCCTGAAGTAACTTAATGCCAACCTCCCGTTCAATGATTTTAGCTAAATCTTCAGGAGAAAGGACGGTCTTGGGAGGAAGAGGCTGCATGATCAAACCAACAGCTTTATCTTTGCGCCGCACAACTAAGGCAATTCCTGTATCCTCCTCAGAAATTATCAGATTTGGGAGGGGCTGTGTCACTTCAATGTCAAGGATGGGATAAGGCATAAATAATTCACCAACTTACTCTTAGTTTTTTACTTAGTTTTGTACGTTACGGTGTTGCAAGTGATAAAGCTTGGCGAAGAGGCCGTCGAGTTTCAGCAAATACTGGAGGTTGCCTTGTTCGATCGCCCTGCCATTTTCCATCACAATAATTTTATCCGCATTTTCTATCGTCGATAAGCGGTGAGCAATGACAATGACGGTACGATCCTGGCTGAGCGTATTGAGGGCATCCTGAATCAAGTTTTCGGCAATACTATCCAGAGCATTCGTTGCTTCATCCAGAATTAGAATATCTGGGTTGCGGACAATCGCCCGAGCGAGGGCAATGCGCTGCCTTTGCCCGCCAGAAAGGCGAACGCCGCGATCGCCCACTTTCGTGTCATACCCTTCCGGCAGTTGGCTGATAAAATCGTGAGCATTGGCAAGTTTTGCCGCCTCAAAAATTTCTGCCTCGGTTGCTTCTAAACGCCCATAGGCGATATTATCCCTCACCGTCCCGCTAAAGATATGGACATCTTGGCTGACAATCGCAATTCGTTTCCGCCAGTCCATTAAATTAAGTTCTTTTAATGAGCAGTCGTCAACATAAATTCCTCCTGACGTTGGCTCATAAAAGCGGCAGAGGAGGCTGATGATCGTAGATTTTCCCGCACCCGATGGCCCCACTAAAGCAGTCGTTTGGCCGCGTTTGAACTCGACGGAGACAGCCTCTATTGCCGGCCGATCTTCAGGATTGTAAGTTAAGGAAACTGACTCAAAATAGATCGCCTGCTTCAGCTTGTCAAAGGGAACTGTACCAGAGCGGATGTAAGGTTTATCCGAAGTGTCTAAAAAAGACATTACCACTTCAGCAGAACAGGCGGTAGAGACTAAACCTAACCTCGCGATATCTAGTTGTTGCACCTGCGGTTGCAAGCGGTAGAGGATGAATAAAAAAGTCAGCAGCGTTGGCATAGCTGACTGGTTTTGCAGGAGGGCGATCGCCAAAATTGCTAGCAGGAGGAGTGCGGAAAAAACTTCATAGAGCGGATTGATGAGCCCTCCCAGCATATCGAGTTGCAAAAAGGTGTTTCGCACCTGCAGGGAAGCGCGATCGAAGCGTTCTTGCTCGTAAGATTCCCGTCCAAAGGAGCGGATGGTTTTCATCCCCCCTAATCCCTCCCACATTCGGACAGCGAGCTGAGAATTGGCGTCTACTGCTTGCTGTGCCAGATGTTTGACTCGCCGCGTCACAAACTGGATGAACTGTGAGATGAGGAAGAGCGCTATACTGATAATTAAGGTGAGTTGCCAAGAGATGAGCAGTAACAGCGTCGCCAGGACAGTAATCGTACAAGCAGACGTAATCAAGTTAACAAACAAACTCAAAGCTTTGCTAGTCTGCCAACTCTCTGTTGCCAAAATATTCATAATCTTTCCCGATTCGCTGCGCTCTAAGAAAGAGTAGCTAACGGTTAAAGTTTGGTTAAAAATTTGGCAGCGCAATCGGTTGCTAATTCGCGAATTTAACCAAGCAAAAAGCAGAGAATTACTATAGACAATCAGGTTTTTGATGAGGATGCTGACTAAAATACAAGATGGAATGATTAAGGCGCGGTAGCCAGCAGGGACACCAGCGAATATCTGGTTCAGAGAATCAATGAAAGAATTGCCAGTTATAGCCTGAGCTTGTTCTTGCTGTAAAGTTTGCAAAAAGGGAATGAATAAGCTAATGCCAAAGCCGTCGGAAAGGGAAGCAAGCATACCCAAGGAAATCATTGCCGGGATAGCCCAAGGATAAAGCTTGAGGAGGGGTAGCAGAGTTCTAATAGCCTGAATTTCTTTTTTCATAAGACAACTCTGCCTTTGTCGGTGGCGTGGCGCTAATTTTTACTTAAGGGAGCGTGTCAATATTTGGTTGATTTCGCTGGACAAGGAGGGAAATTGACTGGTGAAAAATGTTCCCTATCGTTACCATGAATTCGATCTTTTTGCGCCGGAGCTCTACCAACACCTCCCGGCCCATCGGTGGGTTCTCAGAGTATGGCGTATCTTCTACTCTCACAGGTGCATCTAGAGCATCCTGATGTTTCCCAGACTGGGATAATAGGTTTAGAAGGCTCTTTCCCAATACTATGTAAAAGCCAGAACGTAATAAGGGTGAGATGCACTCAGTTTTTAAAGCTTGGAATAACCAAAAGAGCGCGGTGCGATCGCGGCCGTTGCGGCTGCTTTGGTTCGCTAAGTACAGCAAAAAATTACTGGTAGATAATCGGTGCAGGAAATCGGGAATTTCGGGATGCCGTTGCTTGGCCGCTTGCAGCATCAAAGATTGAGAATTCGCCATTGCCGTATAGTTGGTAGACATAGTGTTATACATTCTGCGATAGCCAATGGAAAATTCCGGCACGGCTCGAAATTGATAAAGCTCTGCTATCCGCAGGTATAAGTCCCAGTCTTCACAGCCTTGAGCATTCCTTTCCTTCAATGTCTTGTCATAAACCCCCACCTTTTCCAAACAACTGCGACGGATCATAGAAGCACTCGCGTTTCCTATAAAGTTGTGGCAGATTAGGGTGGCGTACACGTCACCTTCAATTCTAAAAGACCGGAATCCTCCTGTTAGCAATCCTTTTTCATCTAAGTCCACTGTCCACGAATAGACTACCCCTACTTCTTCCCCTCCCTCCAACATAGATTCAACTTGTTTTTCTATGTTTTCAGGATACCAAATATCATCGGCATCAATGGGGGCAATATATTCTCCTCTGGATTTCTGAATTCCTAAGTTTCGAGCAACAGCGACTCCAGAATTTGGCTGTTTCAGAAGCTGGACGCGAGAATCTTTTTGGCCAAATTTTTCGACAATTTCAGGAGTTCGATCTTGGGAACCGTCATCGACTACTAAAACTTCAATTGCTGGATAAGTTTGAGCTAAAACTGATTTCAGAGTTTCTTCAATAAATGGCTCAGCGTTGTATGCAGGGATAATGACTGAGACGAGAGGTAAAGTGGGAGATTTTTGAGAATCTGGCTGCATTGCTTTTTAACAAGATTTTTCATTTTTTTTTCTTTGTAGATTGGCATATCTACCTTACACTCGTCGCAGTCAGGACTTACACAGTCGCTGGAAGAGATAGCCGAGAAACCCCTAATAAAAATTGTACCGCCTTCTCTGTTCAACGTCAATGGTATATAGCACGTATCAATGAGTTGTGCAAAGCAAGAGAATGGTGATATACTACAACTAAAAGTTATATTCTAAATGATAAAAAGATGCTAGTCTGCCCACAGCTACTTCGTTCAGCAATGATTTTTATTGTTTCATTGATTACATAAATCCGTGTTCTGCTAAGAATTCGGGTGTAATTGTTCCTAAACTGTTGATTGCGGAATCTTCTTCCCAAGGTTCGGGATGGGATTTTGAGCCGCTGCGGAGAAATTTGGCGACATATTTGCCCAGAATATCTGCTTCTAAGTTTACTAAACTTCCTGGTTGCAAATAGCTGAGGTTTGTCTCACCAAAACTGTGGGGAATGACAGCAACTTCAAACCAATTACCGTCAGCATCGCAATCTGCCACGGTTAAGCTGATGCCGTTGACGGCGATGCTGCCCTTGGAAACGATGTAAGGTGCGATTTGACGTTGCCATCCCGAATTTGCTACAGGTGGGGCAGTAAAGCGCATATCCCAAGCGTTGGCGGTTTGGGTGGATGTCGCTAAAGTGCCGATCGCATCTACGTGCCCCGTCACAAAATGTCCCCCCAATTTGCTACCGGCGCGCAGGGAGGTTTCTAGGTTCACCAAAGCATCGGGGAATGATCCCAGAGTTGTGCGCCGGAGGGTTTCTGGGGAAGCGACGGCGACAAAACCCGTCGCAGGCAGAACTTCCACTACCGTCAAACAGACTCCATCCACGGCTACGCTGTCCCCAATGGCCAAATCTTGTAAAATTAGGTAGGAGTTGTTTGAGGTACAGGAAATTTGGAAATAATCGTTGCCTAACGACTTCAGCTTTCCGAGAGATTGAATCAGTCCTGTAAACATAAGTATTTTTCCTTAGTCGATCGCCTATTTACATCAAACCACAGTCACAAACCAGACGCAGGAGGTTTTGCCGTCCCCCTGTCCCCCGGAGTCAATCGAAAATCTAAAATCTAAAATCTAAAATCGATAGTCCCAGATCAGTTGCAGATTCAGGCGAAGATCGAGTCATACTGGATTTAGGTCATCTTTATGTCCGAGTTTTCTACCGCCTTGCAGTTTCTTAATTCTGTCAGTAACCCAGCCCTAAAACCAGGGACTGAGCTTGTAAGAGCAATCGAAGCAAGCTGTGCTGACGGGCCTCAGCCTTAACTGGCTACGTTATTTGAGTCACGACACCGGAGAATGCGACGCTAGTTTTCCGCTCTGTCATTTGCAATTAAACAGTCTTAAGGTAACAGAGACAGTGTTGCAAGTCTAACAAGCTCTCATAACATTGACCGACAAGCGAACATTACCCCGAAAGGGAGCCGGAGACAACCATATCTCCAAAGAGGGGCAACCATACCCCTCTACCCCCGAAAGGGGAAAGGGGATTCAAGGTGGTGGTCACTCTCGCGTAGTCGAATGTGTTGAAACCGCCCATGTTGTTTCCCTCTCAGGACTAAAGTCTCTGAGTTTCCCACTTACCGAGTATTTTTATGATTGAAATGAAAGTCGCTGGAATTGCCTTAGATGCAGCCACGCGCAGTCCTATTGTCCTATTGAGAGACGCTACTGAGCGACGGGCTTTGCCTATTTATATCGGTCAGGAGCAAGCAAAGGCTATTATTAGCGCGATCGAAGGCCACAAGCCTCCTCGGCCCTTAACTCACGATCTGATGGTCAATTTTTTAGAGTCATGGAGTCTTACCTTGGAGCGCATAGTTATTCACTCGCTGCAAGATAACACGTTCTATGCCGTCCTGATCGTCCGTCAGGGAGAAGTTAAAAAAGAGATCGATGCCCGACCTAGCGACGCGATCGCCCTAGCCTTGCGAACGAATAGCCCCATCTGGGTGATGGAAGAAGTCGTCGCCGATGCTTCGATACCTGTCGATCGAGATGCTGATGAGGCCGAACGCCGGGCCTTCCGGGAATTTATCTCAAACCTCCGTCCAGAGGATTTGATTAAGAGAAGCGGCTTCAGCCCGGGCGAAACTTCCTAAACTTTATGCGCTATCGACGGTTTGGCAAAACGGAGTTGCACCTGTCTGTATTTTCCTTGGGAACCATGCGCTATTTGGCTTCTGAGGAAACTGCCTGTCAGACTGTACAACAGGCTGTGTCTCAGGGAATCAATCACCTGGAAACGGCTGCAGGTTACGGTTGCAGCGAGGACTATCTTGGCGCGGCCCTTTCGGCTGGCTTGTCTGTCGATCGATCGCGCCTCCACATCACTACAAAAATTTCCCCAACCGAGGATGCAGCAGCAATGGAACGCTGCATCGACGCATCCCTCAAACGCCTGAATTTAGACTATATCGATTGTCTGGCAATTCACGGTTTGAATACTTGGGAACATTTGGCGATGGTGCGATCGGCCACAGGCTGTATGCAAGCAGTACGCAAAGCCCTGGCTGATGGGATCATTCGGCACGTCGGCTTTTCGACTCACGGGCCTCTGGATCTGATTTTGGCTGCAATCAATACAGATTTGTTTGAATTTGTCAACCTGCATTATTACTATTTTTTTCAGCGCAACGCCCCGGCAATTGAACTCGCCAAAGACAAAGATATGGGCGTTTTCATCATTTCCCCAGCCGATAAAGGAGGGCAACTCTACACGCCCCCGGAAACTCTCGCACAATTGTGCTCGCCTTTCTCGCCTTTAGAGTTGAACTATCGATTTTTACTTAGCGATACTAGGATTGGGACTTTGAGTGTGGGCCCTGCAAATGCCACAGAATTAGAGCAACCCCTGAAATATTGCGATCGCGACTTTCCCCTCACCAACGCCGAAATCGCTGCGTTCGATCGGCTAGAATCGGTTATTGCAGACACTTTGAAAACCGACAAATGCAGCCAGTGCTATGCCTGTTTGCCTTGCCCGGAAAACATCAACATTCCCGAAGTATTGCGACTCCGCAATCTCGCCGTCGGGTGCGACATGACTGACTTTGGCAAATACCGCTATGCCATGTTTGAAAATGCCGGACACTGGTTTCCCGGCAGCAAAGGCAACCGCTGCACCGATTGCGGCGAATGTTTGCCCCGGTGTCCCGAAGAGTTAGACATCCCAACCTTGCTCAAAGATACTCACCAGCGACTCGGTGGCAAAGCAGGCAGGCGGTTGTGGGATTGAAAAAAAGGTGTGAAGCAGGGAAAAGGTCGATCGAGCGTATCTAAGTGTTGCAATAATTACGCTAAACTTTGGTTTAAACTGACATCTTGCACCATTCTCCAGAACAGGCAAGATCCCTGTTCCACAAAGAATTAATTTCTTGTGGGGAGTAGGGGTTGGGCAGGAGAGCCCGCCCATAAAAACCTTATTGAAAATGGTGCAACATCTCTGTTTAACTAAATTTACGATACAGTCGATCGATCAACTACTTCGTTTTACGACTGTATGGAGGAGCATCCCGATTTTGCAAAAAGCGTTTTTGAGGAGCGAGTATCTTGCACAGCAAAGCCTACATCTAACCGCGAACACTCCTGTGAAAGCACTCATTTGGATGCTCCCAACACACTTTAAATAGGAGCCGACTATTATATGTAAAAACAACTAAATAACACCATCTGATTCAACAGCTAGAAACCGATTTATTTGAGAATACCCCAGTCATTTTCTTGCTGGGTTGGCGGCGAGAGGCAACAATTTTATGATGAGTGATTAACCGAACTCGATATAAAATCTAAAATCGTTCAACTGAGCACTCACGCCGAAGTCTAAAATCTAAAATCTAAAATCTAAAATCTAAAATCTAAAATTGATCGCCTGTCATCTATAACCGATCCCGCATCTACTACTATGGCTCATACTCAGTTAAACGACAGCCAGCAAAATTGTCTGCAGCAAACTAAAGTTGCGACTTCCGAAAGAAGATTGAAAGCAGCTTTCAAGCCGTGTACCTACAACTTATCTGTTACCAGAAAACAGCTAATCGGACTGCTGACTTTACAAACAATCTTGCCCGTCGGACTAACGGCTGCAGCACTTTGGCTAACATCGGCAGTTGGAAGCAATCAACTGCAAAATCAAGCTAAATCAGAACTGAGCCTTAGTGAAATTAACTACAATCTCAAACTCGATCGCGCCGCCGACCGTTTGCAAAACTCCTCTGACAGCAAAACGATCGCCCAAATAGCCTTAGCTTACAACAGCGGTAAAAAAGTATCAGATTTGCAAAAATCTGTCAAGCAAATTATAGAAAATCAAGTCACAACAGGGGAAATAGACAGCGCGGCATTAGTTGGAAAAAACAGGCAGATAGTGGTTAGCGTCAACTCTAACCAGAAGGGAAAAAGTTTTAACCTGCAAAAAATAGTCGATCGAGTATTCGCTACAAAAGAGTCAATTACGGCCACCGAAATCATTGCCAACTCAGAAGTTAAGAAACAATTGGGATCTTTGCCGGCCGGAAAGGGATCTCGCCCTGTTCTCCTCAACTACGCAGCAATTCCCATAAAAGATCCCAAAAATCAGACAGTGATTGCTGCCTTAGTCTTAGGAGAAATTATCAGCCAAACTTCGGCAGTTGCTAGCACCAAAACCATCAATTTACAGGGCGGGGGATATCAGGCTATCTACGCACCGCTGGCTGACGGCAAATTTGTTTTGGCAAGTTCGCAAGCAGTTACAAAAAACCAACAGTTACCAGACTTGCTGGCAGAGAAATCGCTGCTGAAATCTGCACTCGCAGCAGGCGGCAAACCAGTCGCCGGAAACGTACAAACAGGCAGTCAAACTTATGCTGTAGCTGCCAAATCCCTTGGCAATTTAGCCGGAAAACCAGCCGCAATTTTAGTGCGATTCATCCCCAAAACATCAATAGAAACTTGGGGGGGCAATAACTGGCTGCTGGCAATGTCTGCGGCTGCCGTTATCCCGTTCGCCTTGGGAGTTGCCGTCACCCGCCGAATTGCCAAACCCGCTAACTCAGATTTATCAACAGCAGAGGGGAATTGGGCATTTAACTCCAGCGCCGAACCGCAGCAGCGATCGCGGACATTTGATATAATTTATGACAATTTAAATTTCGGCGAATTCCCCGATTTATTTCCTAAAAAATCTAGTTTAGATGGTCAATTAGCAGTCGATTTTCGATATAAAAAAAATGCGGGCGCTCGACCGATCGCAAATCCCCACATCCCGCTCGCTTTCCAACCCCTAGAATTGCCCGAAAACTCCGTCTCAAACCAGTCGCGGCAGGTAAATACAGAAAATACAGAATTAGAAAAAAGCGCGATCGCCTTAAATCAAGTCCAGGAAGCTTGGCAAGACTTAAATCGCCTCAACTGGGAATTGCAGCCAGAAATACTCGATCGCCAAAACACTCAAAAAGCCCTGCGAAAGAGCGAAGCACTACTGCAAGCTATTTTAGACAACTCAACAGCAGTAATTTACATCAAAGACCTTGACGGAAAATACCTGCTCACCAACCGCCATTTTGACAATTTGTTCGACATCGCAAAAGAGCAAATAACAGGGAAAACCGACGGCGATATTTTTCCCCAAGACAAAGCAGCAGCCCTGCGAGAAAATGACCTGAAAGTTCTCGAATCCTCCTCGCCCCTAACCCTCGAAGAAATCATTCCTCAAGACGACGGCCCGCACACTTATATTTCTCTGAAATTTCCCCTCTGCAACTCCGAAGGTAAAGCTTATGCAGTCGGTACAATTTCTACAGATGTGAGCGATCGCAAACTTGCCGAACGCACCCTAGAAAAAGCCAAAGCAGAACTAGAAATAGAAGTCGAACAGCGCACCCTATTCCTCAAACAAGCCAACGAACTCTTGCGGTTTGAACTCGCCGCCAGAGTCCGCGGCGCCATCACAGTCAGACAAATGACGGCTCAAGTAGCCCGACACGCCAGAACAGTTGACGGCATTCTCGGTGCTTCTCTTGACCTAATTTTTCTAGTAGATCGATCGGGGAAATACACCTATGTCAGCCGCACCGCGGCTCAAGCTGCCGGCATGAACCCCAGAGAAATGATTGGCAAAACCTGGCAGGAATTAGGCTGGCCACCAACAATTATGCAGCGGGTTCACCAAGAATGCCAGGGCATATTTGCCACAGCCGAACCCGTCAAAGGCGAAGTAATTGTCCCCACGGCAAACTGGGGAACCCGCGACTACGAGTACATTCTCAGCCCGGTATCGGCGACAGACGGCAGCGTCGAAGCGGTGGTGGCGACACTGCGGGATATCACCGAACGCAAAGACGCTGAGGAAGCATGGCAGTTGGCTAAAGAAGCCGCAGAACTCGCCAACCGCGCCAAGAGTGCTTTTCTGGCAAACATGAGCCACGAGTTACGCACTCCCCTCAACGCGATTATCGGCTACAGCGATATGCTGGTGGAAGATGCCGAAGAGTTGGGCAACTTAGAGGTTGTCTCGGATTTAGACAAAATTCGCACTGCTGGGAAACATTTGCTGCGCCTAATTGACGACATTCTCGACATTTCCAAAATTGAAGCTGACAAGATGGAGATTTACCTCGAAAGCTTCGATGTCGGCGGCTTAATCGAGGAGGTGGCAACAACTATCAAACCGCTAATGGATAAAAACGGCAATACTTTGGAAGTATTGAGTTCTGACAATATCGGCGCCATGCACGGCGATTTGATGAAAGTGCGACAGGTAATGCTGAATTTGCTCAGCAATGCTGCTAAATTTTCTGCTAATGGGGCGATCGTACTTACTGTCGAAAGAATTACCAGTGAAGAATTAAAAAATAAATATCAACCGAAAGTTGCTCAAATGTTAATTTTGGATGCAGATTTTTTAATTTTCCGAGTGACGGACACGGGCATCGGCATGACACCAGAACAGCAAGAGCGACTGTTCCAACCTTTTACTCAAGCGGACAATTCAACTACTCGCAAGTACGGGGGTACTGGTTTGGGACTGACTATCAGTCAGCGTTTTTGTCAGATGATGGGCGGCGATATTGAAGTTACTAGCGAGTTAGATTGCGGTTCTACTTTTACTGCTTGTCTGCCTGCTTCATTGTTTAGGCGATCGGAATTTTAACATGACAGTATCTACGGGAAATATATAAAAAAGAAAATACTAATTATGAAATACGATGTTGATACCCGCAGGCATGGCATTTTGACAAAAAGTTTATTTTTGTTCGCGATCGCCTGTTATGCGTGCCTCGGAGCCTTGCTCTGCGAGCAATCTGCGGCTTTTTCCCAGGAGCCTGTCTGCCCGACTGGCAGCGCTGCTAATTTCCCGTCGCCCCCGCTTTCGCAAACCGAAAAAAGCGTGCCGAGTCTGTGGTTAGCTCAAAAACTCTTTGGCGGAAAATTGCTCGATCGCTGGTTTGTCGATCCCGGCAATACTTGGGTAATTATCATAGTCAATCGCCAACTTTGGAGTTTGCTCGATTATATGGAACGCTATCAGTTTGTTAACCGCTTTGGCACTGTCGCCAACGATTATGGTTACAATGTGCGAGTTTGCAACCGTCAAGGCACTGCTTTGGCAGTTTATTCGTGCAAGGGCGATCGGCTTAACTGTCGGATTGAGTTAGAATCTCTCTCAAATCCAGGTCTTCGAGGAGGGGTGAAAGGCTTTTAGATTAGTGTCCTTACAAGAGTTAGGACACGGCGCCGTGCCTTTGGGAGTGTCAACTTAAGGTCAAACCCATAGTCCGGCAAGGGTTGAAACCCCTGCCTCAAAGCTAAAGTCGTCTGAAGACGACTAATGAGTTCTTCAGTCCTCTTTGAGAGGACTTTAGCTATTAGACAGGGGTTTCAACCCCTGGCGGGCTCGCGGGATGACTGTAATTTAACTTCTCACTACTTGCCGAATTTCTTGCCAGAGCGATCGATACAGCGAAATGCCCGCATCCCCAAACGGCAGCAGAAAGTCGCTAGCAGCAAGAATCTTAGCATCCGGCAACAACACAGAATTAGTGCGAACAGCTTCCGGCAAATTCTCGGGTTTCATGCCGACAATTATCGGCGAACTAGCTTTTGCGAGCAAAGATAATTGAGGAGCAACCCGAGGTTGTAAGCAAAAATCAATCCATTTGTCAACTAAAGAAACTGGATTCCCCGATGCTGGTTCTACCCACAAATCTGTCCAAAGTGCAGTTCCCGAAACCGGAACTACTAAAGCAATATCCTTTTGAGTTTGCAGCAGTGGCAGCAAGTCCCCAGAGGAACCTACTGCCAACCAAGTATCGCCTAAAATTAATGGTTGCAGGTAAGCGTCAGAACTATAAAGTTTAACTTGTTGGTGCAGATTTGCGAGTTCTTTTTTGAGATTTGGGACTTGATCTAATTGCTGCGTATTGTAAGATTTTCCGAGTTTTTTTAATGTTAAACCGATAACTTCTCTGGCACTGTCTGGCAGAGAAATTCGATCGCGCAATTCGACTCGCCACAAGTCTTTCCAATCTGTCGGAGTCCACCCCAAAGCCTTAAATTTGTCGGTTCGATAGGCAATTACCGTACTTCCCCAGCGGTAAGGTGCAGCCCACACTTTACCTTGAGGATCTAATTTACCCTCATCGTTGCGCCTGACGAGTTTTTGCCATCTTTCGGGCAATTGTGACCAATTAGCAAACTTACCAGGATCGATCGGCTTAATCAATTTTTGCCGAATTGCCAAAGTCAGCCAGTAATCTCCCAACATCACCAAGTTAGCTTGATTTTTTGATTCGGGAACCCGTTTCCACTCCTGCAACAGGGCGAATAATTCTTTTAATTGTGCTTCTTGCGTTACCTGTAAAAGCGGAGACGGTTGTACATCGCGCCTAAATTTGCTTACCAGTTGGGCCGGAATACCGTTTTTGAGCGATCGAATTTTGAGAATCGGCTTCGAGTCGCACCCTGCCGCCAATTGACTTAAAGTTAGGGTGGCGGCCCCCAATAGCAAAGACCTTCGTTTCACCTGTCAATCCGCTTTTCTAAATATTGACCCATCGTTTTGTGTTCTACAGCCGGGGAAATAATTGTTTGTCGAGTCCGGTAGTGGGCGCCGATTTGTCTTATTTCTTTTTCAAACACAGAGCCATTGTACTCGGTTCTGCTGCCAAGAGAGTCTGTTTGACCGAAAGCATCCAGGATACAATCCCCCGAATTTATCCATGGGATCAATTCTAAAATCTAAAATCTAAAATCTAAAATCTAAAATCTAAAATCTAAAATCTAAAATCGCGCAATCGATTGGCTCTTGCCCTGATTTTACCTTCTACATTGTCGATCGAGCTTTCCGATGCCGAAAACTCCGTCAACTTAACGCCTAATTTCTGTGCTGCAAGTTACTTTGAGCCAGTTTTGCTCGTCAGCCCGGTCGATCGACTGCATCTGTGTTACATTTTTTAATATAACGAAACAACGAGAGCGCTGCCATCTGCCGTTAGATGACGCTTTTTACACAACCGAAGTGAAAAACTATTTTTATATCGGCGACAGATTAATAACTAAAAAAACTAAAAACCAATTTATCTAAATCCTGAAAGCACTAGCGAGAGCGAAGTCAATCTAATAGGACGCTCTGCCATCCGACTCTCAGAAACCCGACGTTTTATCTCTGATTCAAGGTTTGAACGAAGTATGGAGGTTAACCAACCCGGTTCCTGTGTCCAAGACTATGTAAAACCTAAAATCTAAAATCTACAATCGACTCACGAATGGCGAGCGATTATCTTCAGGCTGGCTCCCTAAATCTACCGTCAGAATTAGAAACACAACAATTACGTCAAAAATTAAATAATTTAGTGATAAATCCAAGTTATGTAAAGATTTACCTAAAATGTAAAGATATTAAGTTACGAGCCAAAGGATAATTGTATGGAAGCGCTCCGCCAGCAAGTTACAGTATTGAGCCAACAAGTCGAGGCCCTCTACAAACTCATAGAAAACCTCAATGAAAAGCTCTTGGAGTCGGCCAAGGAGACGAAGCTGACTCAGCAACAGAGAAACGATCGCTCTGGAACGCTAGGAAATGATCAAACCTCCCCCTATCAAAGCTACAGCAGTCTCGACGGCCTCCTCGAACACAAAGACATACTGTTAGATGACAGCTACTTCGACAAAAATTCTCAAAGCCTGGAAAAAGAGCTGAGCGCTGAGATTCAAATCCAGCGCTTAACAGCTCAGCTAACAGCAGCTTACAATCGAATTGCAGCCTTGGAAGAACAGTTGCTCTCCAAAAGAATGCACTCGCAACATCTAGGCGGGCCTAATTAAATATTGCTACCGGGTATCGGGTATTAATTTCAGAAAAAATACAATTTGCGTCGATTTATGCTCGTCTACTTATAGAGTGATTGTAGGGAGTTTTTGGTCTCGCACAAGTAGGATGGAAATAGCATATTAAGGCGAGATTTGGTATAGAAATAGCAATCCTCTTTGTTTGGTGAACAAGATTTTTTTTGATGAACCGCAGAGGGCACAGAGGGCGCAGAGAGAGAGCAGAAAGAGCACAAAGAGCACAAAGAGCACAAAGAGCACAAAGAGAGAAGTTCGCAAATCCGGGATCGATTGCTATAACTACGTACTTAATTTTTAACTTCACACCGCGAGGCTAAAGCTTCAACAGCGTGGAGGAGTTGAGTTGGAGTCCAATTTGCAGTCAAGCCACTGGCGATCGCACACGATCCCGCACCGACCCCTTCTTTAACATAGCCGCGATCGTAAGCTTGCAGTTGCCCGTAGCGAGAACCCGCAAAACTTAGCTGCGCGGCGAACAGAGGCACACCGCCGATATCATTAGCAAGTCCTACAGTGTCTCCTGTAGGGTCTTCGGCTACCCAGCGCGTAGTCCCCACCGCAACTTGTTCGGGACACCATAGCAGAGCATATTCACGGGCTAAGGCTTGCATCAAAGCGTATACTGCCAGCATTTGCGTACCCCCGGCCAGAAGCACCCCGCAAGTCCGACTCGCGGCGATCGCCATTCCCGCCACCGCTATTTGCATCGGATCGCCCACCGCCGCTACCAATTCTAGGGGAGTGCTGTTTTGTCCGTTAATTTCCCACTCAGCATTATTGAGTCCCGCTGTCACCGCAGCCAATTTTTGAGCGTGATTGCAGCGAGGATGAGAACTATTCACTTTGCCTGCCGCTGCAATACCCAAACCCATTAACACGCCCAAAGCAGTAGTCGTTCCCCCAACTACGCACTCCCCTAAAATTAAATAGCTGCCATTAGTTTGAGCAGCCAATTTAGCTCCCCAAATTAATCCTTGTTCGAGCAAATGTTTGACTGTTTCGAGTTCTAAAGCATTGCCAGAAATCAGACACTTTGCCGGAGTGCCGCCCAAATCAATTGCAGGTACGGTAGGTGGGAGGGGCAAACCAGCATTAAATAGGTAAAGCGGCAGTTCCAAAGCTTCGACTACAGCGCGAGATATCAGTACCGGCGAGGCACCCGCTTCTAGGGGCGGCAAAGGATATTGGGGCGACGGTTGGGGGCCGTTATACAAAAATTCTGCATCGGCTAAACAAGTAAATTGTCGATCGTGCGGGGTTGCTCCTGCTGCTGAAATCCCCGGAATTAAGCCTGTCGCGGTAAATCCTAACACGCAGGCAAATATCGGTTTTCGTCCTCGATAGCGATCGAGCCATCGCTGCCCCTGTTCAATTTCTGTATAAATACCAATCATAAATTAGTCATTAGTCAGTAGTCAGTAGTCATTAGTCAGCAGTCATTAGACCTCTGCAATAATTATTGTGGAACAGGCATCTTGCCTGTTCAAGACTTGCTTTGCAGGAGAGGTCTATTAGTTATTAGTCATTAGTTATTTAGTAGCCATTAGCAATTAGCAATGCCCGATGCCCCATGCCGCATGCCCCAGGCCCAATAACTACTCTTCTTGACACTCCCCTGGCTAAAGCCGAGGGGATTCTTGATTCGCAGAATCAACTTGCCGATGCAGAATTACTTCAACAT